>CALXZT010000016.1 GCA_944393315.1 uncultured Clostridia bacterium | reverse complement strand
ATACTAAAGCAGAAGAAATAATACAATCAACAAGCATAAAAAATCTAAAAGTATGTCCATCAAACATTAATTTAGCAGGAGCAGAAGTAGAGCTTGTACCAATGATGTCTAGAGAGCAAAGATTAAAAGAAAAATTAGACGAAATTAAAGAAAAGTTTGATTTTATAATAATTGATTGTCCTCCATCATTAGGTTTAATAACATTAAATGCATTTACAGCATCAGACAGTATATTAATTCCTGTACAATGTGAATATTATGCTTTAGAAGGGCTTGGACAACTTCTAAACACAATAAACTTAGTAAAAAAGCACCTAAACAAAAGTTTGGAGATAGAAGGAGCATTACTTACAATGTATGATGCAAGAACAAATCTTTCGAACCAAGTAGTTAAAGAAGTAAAAAAATATTTTGAGGATAAAGTATATAAAACAGTGATACCAAGAAATGTAAGACTAAGTGAAGCACCAAGTTATGGAATGCCAATAACACTTTTTGATCCTCGTTCAAAGGGAGCAAAAAGCTATGATAAATTTGCAAAAGAATTTATAAAAAACAATGAAAAAGAGAAAGAAGAAACAGGGAAGCCAAAACATATGAAATAATATAAAACATTATGAATATAAAGGAGGTATCAAAATGGCTAAAAAAACAGGACTAGGCAAAGGATTAGATGCATTGTTTAGTACACCAATTATACAAGAAGAGGAAATGCAAGAAAATGACATACTTAAAAATTTAAAAATAACAGAGATTGAACCTAACAGAGATCAACCAAGAAAAAAATTTGATGAAGAGAGTTTAGAAGAACTTGCAGAATCAATAAAAATGTATGGAATCATTCAACCAATAGTAGTAAGTAAAAAAGATGGATATTATGGAATAATAGCAGGAGAAAGAAGATGGAGAGCAGCTAAAATTGCGGGGCTTACGGAAATACCATCAATTATTAGAGAAGATAATGAAAGAAAAAACAAAGAAATTGCATTAATAGAAAATATACAAAGAGAAGACTTAAATGCATATGACAAAGCTGTAGGAATAAAAAGTTTGATGACAGAATATGAACTAACTCAAGAGCAAACTGCAAAAATTTTAGGAAGAAGTAGAAGTAGCATTGCCAATGCTGTAAGAATTCTAAACTTAAGTCCAGATGTATTAGAATTTGTGAAAGATGGAAAGTTATCAGAAGGTCATTGCAAAGCATTGATGGCAGTTCAAGATCCTAAGAAACAATATGATATGGCAATAAGAATGATTGAAAGAGGGGAAAGCGTTAGACAAGCAGAAAAAAAGGCACATTTAAAAAAGAAAAGTCCAGGTGTAGACGAAAAGTATCAAGCATTATTTAGAGATATAGAAGATAGCTTTCAAGGTTTTTTCGGAACAAAAGTAAAATTAGATGCAGGAAGAAAAAAAGGTAAAATTGTAATAGAATATAACTCAAATGAAGATTTAGAAAGAATATTAGGATTAATAAAATAAAAGATATTTAAGCTTCGTAAATTTTAAAAAATGTCAAGTAACTGTTGGCAAATGACTAAAAATCCACAAAAATTTCTAAAAAAATACTATTGACAGCGACATAAAAGTGTGCTAATATAGTACTTGTCGCTGACGTGGAGAGGTGGTCGAGTTGGTTTATGGCACCAGTCTTGAAAATTGGCGTGCGTTTGTAGCGTACCGTGGGTTCGAATCCCACCCTCTCCGCCAAAACAAAGTTAGATATTTAACAACACAAAATATCTAACTTTTATAATATATGTAGGTGTACCCAAGTGGTGAAGGGGGCAGTTTGCTAAACTGCTAGGTCCTGTAAGGGGCGCGGAGGTTCGAACCCTCTCACCTACGCCAAAAATTAGTATAAGGTTTTAATAGCTTTATATTTTTTTTGCCTAAAAAATTTTTACAATTGCAAAAGTAACTAAAAATATTATTTCTTTATATCTAAACAAGAAAAAATACAAAAAATTTCCCTAAAAATAATTAAAAAATCTTGTTTTAAATTTAGAACAATGTTAAAATAAACTGGAAAAAGCTAAAAAAATGTTTAAATAAATAAAAACTCTATTTTAGTTATAGTTTATTAATAAGAGCTAATTATAAAAAAATGAATAAAAATGTTGAAAAATAGCTGTAAATGCTGTATAATAGTAATAGTAGGTGAGAAAAAATGAAAATTAAGCCACTAAAAACAATCGGAATAACAATTTTATTTATAATGTTTATAAACATATTTTTAATAAGCACAAATACACCTGTAAAAGCACGTTCAATTGATGTTACTGCAGATCCAAACTCGTGGGACGTTAGTGATGTTTCAAAAGAAAACAGTGGAAAATTACTAGATAAAGCTGGTGGAATTTTAGGAATACTAACAGTAGTAGGTGTTGTAATAAGTGTAGTAACATTAGCAATAATAGGTGTAAAATTTTTGTTAGGCAGTGTTGAAGAAAAAGCGAATTATAAACAAACATTATTACCATGGGTAATAGGAGCACTTATATTAATGGGGGCTAGTACAATACCTAATATAGTATATAATATTGTAACTCCAAATGAAAACCCTACAGAAGCACCTTGGGAAGACAAAGATTATACACCATATTAACTTTAGGGTAAAGTATATTGAAGGGGGTGGCTCCAATAAAAAAAATAATTAATGTTATATTTAAGATAGTTATAATATTTTCCATTATGCAGTTTGTTGTAATACCTAGTTCATATGCAGCATTTTGGAGTGATATCTTTAATCAGGGACAGAATTTTATAGATACAGGAAAAAATCTACAATACGAAACTGTTGATGAGAGTGGCAAGACAAAATTAGAAAACTTTAATGTATCAGGCGATGAAATGTATATTATAGTAAACGATATTTATGATACAGTATTCTCATTAGGTGTTGTAACAACTGTAATAGTTGGAGCAATAATTGGTATAAAGTTTATGATAGCCAGTGCTGAAGACAAAGCAAAAGTAAAAGAATCACTTGTACCATACACAATAGGATGTGTAGTAATATTTGGAGCATTTGGAATATGGAAAATATGTATAGAAATATTTTCAAAAATTTAATTAAGTTTTTAAAATTCTAACTATAAACAAGTTAGATTTATATATAATTTAAAATATATTAAAAAAAGGAGGAGAAAAATGAAAAACAAGACTATAAAAATAATCACAATGGTATTTACAATAGGAATTGTTCTTATGACTTTAACAGCACCAGCATTTGCCTTAGATACAGATATTGATCCTAGTCAAGTAACTGCCAATACAGATGCTATAGATGCTACAAAAGTTCAGGATATTGGTGGAAAGATATTAGGAGGAATACAAGTAGCATCAGCGGTTTTAGCTACACTTATCATTGCAGTTTTAGGTGTTAAATATATGATGGGTTCAGCAGAGGAAAAAGCAGATTATAAAAAATCTTTTGTCCCATATATAATAGGTGCATTATTAATATTTGCAGCACCACAAATAGCTGGAATGATTTTTAGTATATTAGGATAATATTACAATTTGATTACAAATTCAAAAAAAATCGATAAATGCTTTCATTTATCGATTTTTTTTGCTATAATATATAATGAATAATAATATCTGTTATAACATAGGAGGAAAATTTATGGGAACTTACAATTTACCAAGAAATGTAAAAGGAGAAGGAAGAATACTATTTTTATTTTCTGCAAAAGGCTTAATTACAACATGCATAGGAGGAGCAGTAGGTTTATTATTTTACTTTATATTTAGTGCTATTGGGCTAAGTATAGTGGGAATTATAATAACATTAATATTTGCTGCTATAGGGTATGCTATAGGAATGTTAAAGGTTCCAAATGCAAATGGTTTAGAAATAACAAGAAAAACCGGTGGAGAAAATATAGATGATGTTATAAAAAGATATGTAAAATTTAAAACTAATAAGAAAAAATACTATGTGTACACAAAGGAGGAAAAATAATGGGAACAGAGCAATGGGTGCAAATATTAACATATTTGGTGGTAGGAATATTTTTACTTATAGTAGTTTTACTAGGGGTATATTTTGTTGTATGGTTAAAAAATAGGAAAGATAAAGAAAATAAACAACAAAATATATCAAACGATAAATCAAAAACTACAGTAACGTCATCAAATGGATTTGATAAGCAATCAATATTTAATTTTATGGAATTTGATACAGTAGATGATAACATGATAATTCAAAAAAACGGAACACGTTTTTTAATGGTAATTGAATGTCAAGGTGTAAACTATGATCTAATGTCAGGAGTAGAAAAAGCAAGTGTAGAAGAAGGCTTTGTACAATTTTTAAACACATTAAGAAATCCTATACAAATTTATATACAAACAAGATCTGTAAACTTAGAAAACAGTATAGCAACCTATAAAGAAAAGTTAAGAAAAGTAGAAGACAAATTAAATAAAATGAAAATGCAATATTATGATATGCGAGAATCTGGTCAATATTCACAAGAACAAATGGATAAAGCATTTTTTGAACTAACAAAACAATCTAATCTATATGAATATGGAAGAGATGTTATAAATGATACAGAAAGGATGAGCTTGAATAAAAATGTACTAAACAAAAAGTTCTATATAATTGTACCATATTACGCATCAGAGCTTGGAAGTAATGATTTAGACAAAGCAGAAACAAAAAGTTTAGCGTTTTCAGAAATATATACAAGAGCACAATCATTAATAAGAGCAATATCTTCTTGTGAAGTTAGAGGAAGAATATTAAGAACAAATGAGATAGTTGAATTATTATATATGGCATATAACAGAGATGAAGCAGAAGTATTTAGCCTACAAAAAGCGATAAGAGCAGGGTATGATGAAATAAACACAACTGCTCCAGATGTGCTAGACAAAAAAATGAAAGAAATTGATAAATACATACAAGAAAAGGCGATGGAAAAAGCCAGAGATACTGTTGATGAAGTAATGAGTGAAAAAGCACAAAAAGTTGCAGAAAAAGAAAACAGTATGGAAGATTTAATCAGAGAAATGGCAACAGCAATCTTAAGAGAAAATGAAAGATATATAGGGACAGAAGTAGTAGGAGAATCAATTGAAAAAATTGAAGCGGAAAAAACAAAAAAGAAAAGAACAATAAAGCAAGCAAATAAAACCAAAGAGGAAAAAGGAGGAGATAGTAATGGCGAAAATGTTTCAAAAGAAACAACAAGAAGAAGAACTACAAAATCAGTTGAAAGATAATACACCTGAAGTATCTATACTAAAAAAGCAAACAATAAAAGAATTAATAGCACCATCAGGAATAGATGCTTCAGACATAGATCATTTAGAAATTATATCAAATGTAAAAAAATATGCAAGAAGTTTCTTTGTATCTACACTTCCAAGAATGTGTACATTTCCTGAACTTTTCAGAGATATGTATTTCTTTGGAGATATAAATACATCTATATATATTAACCCTATACAAGAGGCCACTTCTCAAAGTGAACTAAATAGAGTAATAAATGAACTAGAAACAGAAAGAATTGTAGCAGCTGACAAAGGAAATATAAACAGGGAAAGTGATTTATCAATAAAAAAGGCAGAAGCAGAACAGTTGAGAGATGAAATAGCAGCAGGATTTAATAAACTTTATGAAGCATCAATTATTTCCACTTTATTTGCCTATAATATGCAGGATTTAGATAGAATGTCAAAATTATTAGCAACAGAATTATCTAAAAATCTAGTAGGAATAAAAACAGCGTGGGCAATGCATGAAGATGCATTTAAATCAAATTTACCTCTTATGAATGATAAAATAAAAAGAACACATACATTTGATAGACGTTCAATGGCAACAGTATTTCCATTTACAGCTTCAGAGGTAGGACATGAAAGTGGTATACCCCTAGGATTTAATAAACAAACAGGGACACCAATATTATTTGATAATTTCCATAGATCACTTACAAACTATAACATGGTTGTATTTGCTAAATCAGGTGCTGGTAAATCTGTAACAATGAAAACTTTAATTTCACGTTCGTCTGTACTTATGGGGATAGAAAGCTTAGCACTAGATGCTGAGGGAGAATACTCAATAGTAGCAGAATCACTTGGTGGAATAAATGTAGTTCTAAGTCCAAATTCAAAAACCGTTATAAACTTATTTGATGTTGAAACAGAAAATGTTAAAGATGAAATAACAGGAAGAGAAAGAATTACATTAAATATAGAAAACAAAGTTGAAGATGTAACTCAAAGCTTACTTACAATGGCAAAAGGTAGTACAAGAAGTAAAGAAGTTAATGAGCTTACAAAACAAATCATAGCAGAATCAGTAGCAGAAGAATATAGGGATGCAGGAATTACAAATGACCCTAATAGTTTATATGAAAAAGGTGGAATCTTAGATAGAACTAATAAATTATATAGTGATAAAAAGAAAATGCCTACAATTGGTTCATGGTATAAAAGAATTCTAAAGAAATCAAAAGAAAACACAAATAAAGATTATAGTTTTCATTACAGTTATTTAATAAAAGTAATGAAACAATACATAAGAGAATACAATGGTCAAATGGCATATTTTGATGGGCAATCTACTTTTGAATTATTAGAGGGAGCACCATTTATAAACTTAGATATATCACAACTAGAAGAAAAATTTGCAAGACCATTAGCACAACAAATTTTGCTTACATGGATATGGGAAAAATTCGTTAAGAAAAACAGTGAGGATCGAAAAAAAGCAACTAAGAAAAGAGTAATAGTAGATGAGGCATGGATGTTACTTCCATACCCAGAAGCCGTAGACTTTTTAAACACAATGGCAAGACGTGCACGTAAGAGAAATGTATCTTTAGCAGTAGTATCACAAAGATTCCAAGACTTCTATGAAAAACCAGAAGCACAAGCAGTTTTAACATCATCAGATACAAAATTGTTTTTAGCACAAGATAAATCAGAAATAAGTTATTTAAAAGAAGTATTTAAACTAAGCGAAGGAGAAGCGGGATTTTTAACTACTTGTTCAGTTGGTGAAGGATTACTAAAAGTTGGACAAGAATCTGCAATACTTCAAATTACACCTACACAAAAAGAATTTGAATTTGTAGATACAAACTTGAACAATTTAGTTAAGAACAGGAAAAAAAGAGAACTACAAGGAGTATAATATGTGCATTTTTAAAAATAAAATTTTATTTAAGTTAATAGCTTCGGTCTGTGTTTTTTTAACATTACTAAATTTTGGAATGACAAATAATGTTTATGCTAGTGATGATGAAGAAGTATGGGGAGGGCCACTTGTAAATCCTATTATGAATTTATTTACAGGAATTGCAGATGGTATTATGGATATATTACATAGTGCTGTACTTGAACAAAACGAAACATTAATTAAGCTAGATGGAACAGCAGACACATGGTTTGCTCAACATGGTGCAAGTGTTGCAGGAATAATAGCAGGAATATTTATTATGACTGTTGCTGCTGCTTTAACTTTTGCCACAGGTGGAGGAGCTGCATTGGCAGGAGTAGGAATATTGAAACTTTTGGCAGGAGGGTCTTTTATAATTAAGACCTTAGCTGTGTCAGCTTTTTACGGAACAGTATCAGGGCTTTTTGTAACATCTCTTGTAAATGCTGCACTTATGTCAGATGATATATATTTGCCGGTTTTCAAATTAACACCCGAAGAAATATTTGCAGACAAAGTTTGGCTATTTGACGTAAACTTTTTTGATACACAAAAAAAATATTACATAGAAGAGAAGTCGCAAGTGACCTCAGAAGAAGTTGAATATGAGCTTAACCATTCTTATGTAGAGGATGGTTTTACATATAAGTCACATAATTCTGATGAACCAATCATACCATTTTTAGAAACACAGCTTGACAAGGAGTATGAGGGATATTCACCAAAAGGACTACATGATCAGGTGGAATCAGACTCCAAAAATGGAGGATATGTGTTAGATGCAATATATGCTTCTTTTAATGCAACTGATAATGTGAATAGTGAAGATAAGATAAATAAGAATGATGAAACTACTCAACAATATTCATTGAACCTTAGTTTGAATAGTGATACGGATAAGATTACAGCAAGTTTGAAATTAGTTAATTCAAAAGACAATGAAGTTAAATATGAAATTTTGTTTATCATCCAACCATCACCAGCACTTCCTAAGCCTTATAATGCAATAGTAAGAGTATTTGAAGGAGAAAGGAATAATTATAAAGAGCCAATTAGTCAAAAAATAGTAGCACCAGGTGTAACAACAACTACAGAACTAGTTGAAACAGACTCCATAGCAGTAAAGCTTAATCGTGTAATTGCAAGTTGGTATTTTATATTAAGAAACTTAGCACTGTTGGTACTAATGGTGGTCCTTATATATACTGGAATAAGAATAGTAACAGGAAGCACAGCAGGAGAAAAAGCAAAATATAAAGAAAGAATAATAGATTGGATAGTTGCATTATGTTTAGTATTTATTTTGCATTATATAATGATATTTGCTGTAGAAATAACCGAAAAAGTAACAGAATTAGTAGATTCATTAGATGGTACAAATGGAATATTAAGAATAATACACATAACAAATGATGTACATAAAGACAGGATAAACAACAATGAAAACAATTTACAAGATTATTTGCTTAAACCTGAGGAGATTGATGATCCAGAAGTAAGCCAAAAAGTAGCAAATGGAGAAGAAATTTTCATAAAATGGGGAACTGACTTAACAGGAGCTATGAGATTAGATTTACAAGCTGTTAATGAAGGAACTGCTAATTGGTTAGGCTACGGAATATGTTACATTATATTAGTATTATATACTGTATTCTTTGCGTGGACATATTTAAAAAGGGTAGTCTATATGGCATTTTTAACAATGATGGCACCATTAGTAGCAATGACATATCCAATCGATAAAATAACAGATGGAAAAGCACAAGCATTTAATCAATGGTTAAAAGAATATATATTTAACTTATTAATACAACCATTCCACCTACTTTTATATACAGTATTAGTAGGAGCGGCTTATCAATTAGCAGCAGAAAATCCACTTTATGCAATAGTTGCTATTGGATTTATGCTACCAGCAGAAAAACTACTAAGAAAATTCTTTGGATTTGACAAAGCTCAAACACCTGGATTATTAGGAGGAGTGGCAGGAGCGGCCTTAGCAATGACAGGATTACAAAAATTATTTAGACATGGACCAAGGGGAAGCGGTGGCACTGGTGGATATGAAGATGGTAACGAAAGTAAGGATTCAAATAAAATAAATTTTTCAAGTTCAGAAGGTGTAAATGCAAAAGCAGCAGTAGCAAATGAAACAATTGGTGCACAAAAAGATGGAACCAGAAATTTACAAAATGCTGAAAGTGGCCAAACAGTACGCCAACAACCACAAACTGATGGACAATATGATGTGACATCAGATGCTAAATTACAAACGCCAGGATTTGAGTCTCCATTAGGTACAGACCAAAATCAAACAGGTGATGCACCAGTTCCTATTGGTATCCCAGCTCGAAGTATAAGTTATGCACCTACAACAAGTTCTGACGTTAGACCTCCTAGAAAATCTCAAAAGAGGCATAATCCTGTAAGAACTATTGCTGGAGCTGTAGGAGCTTATGGAAGAGGATTAGGAAAGAAAATGACAAGAAGAGTAAATAACACACGCCCAATAAGATCTTTAGCAAAAGGTATAGCAGGATTATATGGAGCAACAGCACTAGGAATGGCTGGACTAGCTTTAGGTGTTGCTTCAGGGGATCCATCTAAAGCTTTTCAATATGGAGCAGCAGGACTTGCAGGAGGATATAGTGTAGGTAAAGGCTTAGGAGGAAGGGCAGTAGACACATTTACAGTTGATAATAGGCAAATAAAAGACGCAATGGAAATGGCATGGGCAGGAGATGAATACAAAAAGAGAAAACTTAAAGAAGCCAAAGAAAAAATGCTAAAAGATGAGGAATATATAAATTATTTAAGGAAAACAATGGGAGTATCAAGAAAAGGTGCAAAAGAGATTTTAGAAAGAACAGGAGAAGCTTGTTTTGACGCAGGAGTAACAAACATCCAGGATATAGCAACTATTGAACAGATGTCTGGAGAAGCTGCATTTACTGAAATAAAAGCAATGGAAGACAAAATGGAAAAAGAAATAAAAGAAAGAGCAGAATCAGGAAATGCAATGTCTGAATGGGAAATACAATTGAAAAAAGAAGAATTTGAAAGAAAATCAAGAGAAATCGAACAAGAAAAATTAAAAAATGCAATTTCTATGAAGAAATTCAGTGATAGGACACCAGATTTCACTAAACTAGGAGCTAAAAAGAGAGAGGAATACAGAAGACAATTTGAGAAAGAGATGAATGAAGAAATTAAAAAACAATTGAAAACTCAAGGAATAAGCGATGAAGAAGCAGATAAAATTGCAAAAGAAAGGGCACCAAGTGCTTCAAAAATTATAATGGAAGGAATTACTAAATTTGATGATACAAAATCTAATTTAACAAAAGCATAAATAAATATAGAAAGCAACAAGGAGTAAAAAATGAATATTTTTAGGAATAAAATTCTAGTTAAATTTATAGCAATAATTTGTATATTTTTAACACTTATCAATTTTGGTTTGCCTAATAAATCTTATGCAGAAGATGATAATGAAGTATGGGGAGGAATATTAATAACGCCTATAACTAATCTATTAACATATATTTCTGATGGTATAATTAGTCTATTACATAAAGCAATTCAAAAACAAGATTTAGCCATAATAGAAATATCAGGAGCACCAAGTTGGTGGGAACAATGGGGAGAAACAGCACTGAGAGTCATCTTGATAGCAGTGGTTGTAGTAGTAGGTATAGCACTCATTATTAATACTGCTGGAGGAGCTGCTATGGTACTGTCAACATTGGCTAAAGCAATAATAAAAGTAGGTGCAAGAGTAGCATTTGTAGAAGTCATAAGTATTAATCTTTTTGGAACTGAAGCTATTGGTGGAACAATAAATTTTATTGTTGAGAAAACTGGCGATTGGTTTTCTGATAATTTATATATGCCAGTTTTTACATTAACACCAGAAGAAATATTTGCAAATAAAATTAATCTTTTTGATGTTAACTTTTTTAATCCTATGGATGACATGGAGATAGAGAGACCAATTGTTCAAGAAGGCAAAGAGACAGTATATGATGAGGCTGGCAGTGGAGGTGAGACATGGTACAGATTAGATGAATGTTTAAGTTCTATAGCAACATATGGCGCTTATAATGGATTTAACAATACAAGTAATATCTATCAATATAGAAACCAATATTTTGATGAGGAAACCGGAACATCAAGATATGATGCAGCAATTGCTATATTTGATATAATAAATAATTATTTAATTACAAACAATAGAAAAGAAATAAACTTTGAAGAAGAAAATGCATATGGATTTGCTGTAAATCATGAGATTTTAGAACCACAAGAACACCAAAAATATACTATATTTATATCACCAAACGTAGATAAAAAATGGATTTACACAATAGAATTTACTTTTTATGAAGGAGATACGACTAAAGAAAGAACCTTAAACATTATTTATGAGGGATCATATGCAACAATTGAAAATATAGCTGTTTCCTCAACAGCCAAACAGTTAAGGACAGCAGTAGCCTCTTGGTATTTTATACTAAGAAATTTAGCTTTATTAGTATTAATGATAGTACTAATATATGTGGGGATAAGAATAGCTATAGGGAGTACAGCTGGAGAAAAGGCAAAATATAAAGAAAGACTAACTGATTGGCTTGTAGCAGTTTGTTTAGTATTTATATTACATTATATAATGGTATTTTCAATAGAATTTGTAGAGAATATTACAAGCTTGGTGGATAGTATAGAAAAACCAGTTGGTGATGCTATGGTAGTACCATTAAGTGAGAAACAAACAGAATTCGTATCAGAAATGGGTCAAGATCCTGAAACTACACAAGAAGCATTAGCATATTCTGCTTTGCAACAATATGGTTACGTGATAGATGGTACTGATGAAGATGGGAAACCTCAAAAACAATTAGTATGGATTGCTGATATAATGGGAAAAATAAAAATAAAATCACAAATAGTAGGAGAAGGAACAGCAAAATGGGTTGGATATTCATTATGCTATATGATACTGGTTTTATTTACATTATTCTTCTCATGGACATATTTAAAAAGGGTAGTATATATGGCATTTCTTACAATTATAGCACCATTAGTAGCGATGACTTACCCAATAGATAAAATCAATGACGGAAGAGCACAGGCTTTTGAAATGTGGCTTAAAGAATATATATTTAACTTATTAATCCAGCCATTACATTTATTATTATATACAGTATTAGTATCAGCAGCATATGAATTAGCATCAACTAACCCGGTATATGCAGTTGTAGCAATAGGATTTATGATACCAGCAGAAAAACTAGTTAGAAGATTCTTTGGATTTACAAAAGCACAAACACCAGGCGCACTTGGGGGTGCTGCTGGTGCTGCACTAGCATTTTCTGGCTTACAAAAGATAATGAGGTTTGGAAGCAAAAAAGGTTCTAGAAAAGATTCTGATAAAAATGAAAAAGAAAATGATAAAATAAATTTTTCAAGTTCAGAAGGAGTAAATGCAAAATCAGCAGTAGCTAGTGAAGTACTAGGAAAAGATGGAAAGTTAGCAAAAACACAAACCAAAGCCGGAGGAGATGGAAAGGGAAATGCTCCAACAGATCAAAATAGTGAAGGAAAAGAAGGAAGTACCACACAAATACGACTTAATAAAAATGCTTTAGAATCTGGAAAAGATAATGTAGCAGAAAAAACAAGTGAAGAGTATAAAAATTGGTTAGCAAAAACAGGAACAAGGTTAAAGCAATCAAAATTAGGTAAAACCACAATAAGAGGTGCCAGAACAATACGTGCAGGTGTAGGAGCATATGCAAGAGGATTAGGCAAAAAAATGACAAGAAGAGTAAATAAAGCACGTCCAATAAGAGCATTAGCAAGAGGAGTAGCAGGGGCTTATGGAGCAACAGCATTAGGAATGGCAGGGCTAGCTATAGGTGCTGCTTCAGGAGATCCATCTAAAGCTTTCCAATATGGAACAGCAGGTCTTGCAGGAGGATATAGTGTTGGAAAAGGCTTAGCAGGAAAAGGTATGGATGCATTATCAGTAAATAGCAGTGAGATAAAAGAAGCAATGGAAATGACGTGGGCTGGAGACGAATATGGAAAAAGAAAAGTTGAACAACGTAAAGAAGAATTGGTAAGAGACGAAGGTAGTATAAGTTACTTGATGCAAACTATGGGAGTTTCAAGAAGTGAAGCAAAAGAGATATTAAGAACAACAGGAGGAGAATGTATAGATAACAACATAAGTGATAAAGCAGATATTGCGGCTATACATAAAATGGTAAATGACGGAACAAGCATCGAATCAGCAATTGCAGCACAGAAATTTAGTGGATATCTTCCAAGAGATCTTGATAAAATGGGAGCTGAGGAAAGAGAAGATCGTATAAGACAATGGGCTAATGAATATGAAGAAGAAGGATATGATGATCCAACATATTTAGCAAACGAGCATATGAAATTAGTAGAAAAATTCATTAAAGCTAGATCTTCATTAAAAAAAGCATAGTATAAAAATAAACAACTAAAAATTTATAAATAATATTTCATACGAATCAATAGCTAAAAAAGGAGGAAATATAATGCACAACTTAAGAAAATTTTATTACCAAAATAAAGAAAAAATGTGGAAAGTAATCTTAATAGTAGCATTAGTCCTAGGATTAATATATCTCTTAAGCAGTTTTGCTATAGAGCTTAATAATTCTAAAATAGTTTCTACAACAACTAATAATACATATTACTATAATGAAAACAATGACACCTATATCTCTGGAACATCAGCAGTATATGGTGAAAGCATAACAAAAACTGAAGCAGATAAAATAAATAATACAATTAGCCAATTTATAGAATACTGCAAAAATCAAAAATTTACTGAAGCTTATAATATGCTTACCGAAGATTGTAAACAAGATAGATATAATACATTAGAAAAATTTACTGAACAATATGCTAAAGTCAAATTTAATCTAGAACAAACATATGAAATAAAAAAATGGGAAAGCAATACATATCAAGTCGAAATATCAGAAGATATTTTAGCAACAGGAAATGTAAATAACAATCAGAAGGGAATTGAATATATAACAATCGATAATCAAAATAATTTAAATATAAATGGTTTTATAGGAAAAAGAAGTATTAACAAAGAAAAAACAGAAAATGATGTGAGAATAAAGGTAGTAGATAAACAAGTATATATGGACTATGAAATTTATAATTTCGAAATAGAAAATCTATCTAATAAAACAATAAAATTAGATTCACTTGAAAATACAGGGACAATATATTTAACAAACCGTTCAGAAAATAAGTTTAAAGCATATATGCATGAAATATTAGATGAAGAAATAACAATAGGAGCTAAACATACTTTTAACATAAGCATAAAATTTGCTAATACTTATACTGCAAATAGAAATATAACAGGTATAACATTTGAAAATTTAATATTAGATTATAGTGAGTACCAAAAATCTACAAACAAAGAAGAATTTGAAGGAATATGTGAATTTAAAATAGATTTATAAAATAATTTGAAAAACAGTTGAGATAAGTGTTTTATATCTCAGCTGTTTTTTAATCTAAAATTGATAAAAAAACAGAAAAACTATTTAAAAATGACATATTTTTTGGTATAATTAAAGTATAAGATAAAAATGGATATTCTATTTATATATAGAAAAAAGAGGTGAACAAAATGAATAAAAAAACGAATATAAAATCCAATAAAAAATATATAGGAAAAAATGTTATAAAAATGCTTTTAGTATCAATGATTACAATAGTTATAATGATTATAATATCTATAGGAATAAAACGTTGTATATATAAACAAGACTTTATTGAAATATCAGAAGCACAAGAA
Organism: uncultured Clostridia bacterium; assembly: GCA_944393315.1. Classification (GTDB taxonomy): domain Bacteria; phylum Bacillota; class Clostridia; order TANB77; family CAG-508; genus CAG-269. Next base: position 7,933 of record CALXZT010000016.1, on the reverse strand, counting down.
AAATATTATAATTCATTAGAAAGCAAAAGTATTGATACTCAGGAATACGGTGGTGGTGCATTGTTAGCTCAACTAGTAGTGGCATCAGGAAATCAAACCAGATACAACCGTATAGCAAGTATTGGAAAAAATTCAACACAAAAAATAGTAGCGACTATGCAAACATACGAAGTTGCAGATATAGCAGGAGAAAATGGGTCTGAGTCAGATTCAAAAAGTGCAAAATCTAAGGCAGAAGAAATTGCATCACAAATAACTTGCTTAGATACATATATAAAAGACACATTAGATTCAACTAAAGAAGAAAAATTAGCATATCTAATGAATGCTGAAGTTGTAACTAAATTTCCATATATAGAGCAAATAGCAAATGATGAATCAAAATTAAATGGAACGGTTAGATTTTATAGACATGTTAATCCAATAGAGGAAGGTGCACAAGAAGAAGAATACTACTTAACTTATATTGAAGAACAAGGATTTGAAGAACTAAAAAAACAATATGAACAATCTGGAAATAAAGAAGTATATAAATATTTTACAATAGACGAAAACAATGATATTATAATAGCATATGGAAGAAGAGAGACAAGAACAATCACAACAGATGATGCAGAAGTAACATTAGATGTAATAAATGAGAAATCGTCAGAAACATATTCAGCAAGTGGGGATGGAACATATTCAACAACAAAATATACAATAAGAACAAGATCAATAGACTATCAATCACAAATAGAACAATATGTATTACCATTTAACTTTTTAGCTTCTTTATTAGTTCAGACAAAAGACTATAATCTAGTTAAAGAAATAGCAGATTTAGCATATAACAGTGAAATAAGAATAGGAATTTACGATAATGAAAGTGTAACAAATCAAGACGATGTATATACATATAAGAAAGCCATTAAATACACAGAAAACACACAATTACACATTGAAAATATTAATATAGATCCATCAATTGAGAATGTCAATTTCAGTAATATTGTAACATCTTGTTTTGGTAGTATAGAAAGTGCTAATACAGATTCACCACAAGCAAATCATTTTACCAATACAGGGAATAACAATAGTACTGATGGAAATATATATAATACTTATGTTGAAAGTATGGACAGTAATGGAGTTATAACATCCACAAGCAGTGCTGGTCATTCATTTGTAACTACTTTAAATACATATATAGTTTCAAACTCTACTCCAACAACAGGTGTTGAACTAGCAGACATATGGGCGGGAAAATGGGTTGCAATATACAACAATGAAGCAAAAAACAATTCACAAAATTCTTCAGAAACATTAGATAATGAACAATTCCAATATATAAGTGGAAATTCAAATAAATTTTCAGAAGCATTATTTAAAGCAGATGCTGGAGAAATTGGAGCGAATTTATATAAACATACAAATAAAATTATAGAAGATGCAATAGAGAAGATAATTGCACAGATGGATTTTACGACAAGTGCTTCAATCACATGGCAAGATATAATAGACCATGCACCAAATTGTAATACGTGTAAATCATACTTAAACGTATATTTCCCTAGTAAAGATTGGACAAACACACAAGTAGTTAGTGCGGAAGAATTAGTAAATGCAGTTAATACATCACCAAGGTTACAAATAGTAAAAGACCATATAGAGGCAATATTACAACAAAGTGCAAATGCAAATTCACAAGCAACGAGACAAAAATTCGAACAAGACTTAAGAAATGAGTTGAATAATAATTATGAACAATTTGTAACGGCATACAAAGCAAATATTGAAATAAATTCTGCGATGCAATCACTAACAACAACATCAACATACAAAAAAGATTCAACAGAAATGGAGAATGCAGGTGAAGCATTAAAGAAAATATTCTCAAAAGCAAAATATTATAAAGATAGAGAAGCACTTTTAATGCGTAGCGAATGGTTTTGGGAATGTATTAGATTAAATGATGATACTGAAAAAATAGAAAATTTATTAAGATATTTATTTAATATCGCATTTGATACAGACCAATTTGGAACATTTACAGAAGAAGAAATACAGAATTTATTTGAGGTATTTGAGCCACAAGAAATAAAGAAAAATGGAATTATATTTGGGGGAACAATACAAGAAAAGGTATGGTTTTCATTAATTCAAGAAGGCTATACTGAAGTTCAAGTGGCAGGTGTAATGGGATGTATATATTCTGAATCAAAGTTTGACCCATTGTTAATAGAAGGTGGAAGTGGAGCAGGTTTTGGTTTGTGTCAGTGGTCTTTTAGTAGAAGAGAAGGATTAGAAGCATATGCAGCATCAAAGAATGTATCTCCAAGCGATATACAAACTCAAATAGAATTTTTAATAACAGAACTTACAACAGATGGAAGCGGGCCAGCAAGTGAATATACAACTTGTGGTTTTATGAAATATAAGGGATACTCGAGAGATGATTGGATAAATGCTGAAACACCTGAAGATGCAGCAATAGCATTTTGCTGGTCTTTTGAAAGACCATGGGATGACGCAGATGAAACCGAGAGACAAGAAAAGGCTCGAGAATATTATGAACAATTTCAAGGGAGAAAATTAATAGCTAATAATGTTGTTGAATTTGCATTGCAATTTGAGGGATTAAGAGCAAATGAAATACAACCAATTGATGGCGATTTACCTTATGGATTATTTAGTTATAAAACAAGTGATGGAGTGCAATTTGAGTTGCAAGCATGGTGTGCAGACTTTGTATCTTTCTGCTTTGACCAATGTGGTCAATTAGATTCAATAGGTGGAACTTTTCAAGCACCATGGAAAAGGATTGAACAATTAAAAAATGGAACAATCAATGGAATATTTATAGATGGAGGAGAAATACCTCAACCAGGAGATATTTTTCTAACAGAAGGACATACTGGAATAGTAGTAGAAGTACAAGGAGATACATTAATAACAATTGAAGGAAACTGCGGAGGAACTGGAAAAGGAGATGCTCATAGTAGGACTTCCTATGTAAAAAAATATTCATATCGTACAATTTATGATAATGACATTATTGGATATCAAAGGCCAATGCAATAGGAGGAGATGATGATAAGTTGAGAAAAAATATTAAAAAGTTTATTATAGCATTGTTATTTATACTTATAGTATTAATGATTATTATATTGTTTATAATGATGCATTTAAAAAAGTTAGAAGAAAATGAAAGTATTGAAGATATTCGCAAATCTGAAGAAATATATATGCAGTTAAAAGAAGATGCTTCTCCTTTGTTTGATGGTAAAAAGTTGGAAGAAGTTGTTGGTGAATCAACGTTTTTCACAATAGATGGGATAATAAATAAATATTATACTTATATACAAGAAAACAATTCTGAAGCAGTATATAATATTTTGTATGCAAAGTATATAGATGAAAACAATATAACACAAGAAAATGTTTTAAATATTCTAAATAGACTTAATAACTATACTATAGCTGACATGTATGGGATAAGTGCAGATGGTTATGGAATATATTATATAGAAATATATAATGATAATATGAATGAATTTCTTATAATAAATCGAGATTTAAAGAATAGTGCATTTTCAATTTTCCCAACAAATGAAGAAAAATACAAAGAAGGAATAGATATTGGAATAGAAGTTGACAAAGAAAGGATAAAATCGATAGAACAAAATGAGTTTAATAAAGTAATGAATATCAATCTAGATCAAGATAGTGTAGCAAGTAAATATTTCAATGATTTTATTGAAAGAGTATTATATTCGACAGAAGAGACATATAATAATATTCTTGACGAAAATTATAAAAAAATAAATTTTATAACATATGAGGATTTTCAAGAATATTTAAACAATAATATACAAAGATTTGAGAATTTAGATAAAAGCAACCAAAAATCAGAGCAAGATTTTCCAACCATAGAAGAATACGAAAAATATAAAGAAGAAAAATCAAAATATCGTATTTCAAATTATACTAAAAATAGAGAAGATGGTATTACAACATATATTTTCTTAGATTCTTTTGGAAAATACTATATATTCAAAGTAACAGCTGCAATGAAATATACAGTAATCCTAGACACATACACACTTCCAACAGAAGAATTCATAGAAACCTATAATAACTCTACTGACGCGCAAAAAGTAGTTCTAAATATCAAAAAATTCTTTATGGGAATCGATGATAAAAACTACGGATACTCATATAGCTTATTAGCAGATTCATTTAAAAGCAATAAATACCCAACAAAAAATGATTTTGTAAACTTTGCAAAGCAGAATTTCTTTGAAGAAAACGAGATAGAATATGTAAGATATGAAGTGCAAAATGGAGTATATATTTATAATATAAACATAACAGATGCAACAGGAAATTCACAAGAGCAAAAGTCACTTAATATGATAGTAAAATTAAATAATGGAACAGACTTTGAAATGTCATTTGGAACAGATTAAAAATTAAAATACTTAGGGCAATAACAAGAGGTGAAAAATATGGAGGCCATAAGAGAAGAAAATAATAAATTAAAAGCAATACCAGGAAGGGTAATAAAGGCTCTTTTAATACCAGTAGTTCTTATAATTTTAATAATTATAATATTAATGGGTTCAATTTATTATATATTTAGAAAAGATCTTAAGGAAATCTCTAAAGCATCAATAGACTATTATGATTCTTTAGAAATTACACCAGAGGGTATACAAAGCAGTAATAATCCAGTAAATGCAGAAGAAACAGGAGATATACCTGCAGAATTAAGAACATTTGAAATATTAGGGCATATATATCCCGAATATCCACAAAAGGCTCGAGTTGGAGATATAAGCTTATATGCAGGCGAAAGATATGGAGACCCAGCATACGGAAAGACATTGGGAGAATCAGGGTGTGGAGCATTCTCAATGGCAAGTATTTTATCAGGATTACTAAATAGAAATATAGATCCAGTTGATTTTAGAGATGACATGGAAAAATATTATGGAGACTATAGATACTATGACTTTGAAGTAGGATCTAACGGTTCAATTTACAATGATAGTTTTCTTTCTGAAACATATGGAGTCAGATCAGCTGATTGTAATAGCACAAATTATGAAGCTGGAATACAAGCTTTAAATGATGGAAAATGTGCGGTTGGTGGTATAACAGGTCATATTATAGCAATTGTTCCAGTTCCAGATGGTTACACAGGCGACTTTTTTGTTATTGACTCTGCATTTGGACTTACTGGAGCTTATAGATCAATGGAAGAATTTGAAGAAAAATGTGGCGAAGATTTTATATTTAAGAAATTAATATATATAGAATAATAAGTATACAGATTTTTATATAAAAAATTTATTTTATAACAGATTAAAAATGTGTACAATGTGTGAAAAAAGTAGTAAGAGTATTTAAACTTACTGCTTTTTTTGATATAATAAATTCATAATTAAGTAGAAAGATAATGTTTCTTTTGAAAACTTAATTTTAAAATTAAAAATGTGAAAGGAAAAATCATGATAAAAATAGAAAATGTATCAAAATCTTATAAAAAGGGAATAAAAGTAATTGACAATTTAAACCTAGAAATTAAAGATGGAGAAATTTTTGGATTCTTAGGGCCAAATGGAGTAGGAAAAACAACAACAATAAAAATGATAACAGGAATTTTAGATATTGATGAAGGGAAAATATTAATAGATGACATTGACATACAAAAAAATCCTGTAGAAGCAAAAAAGAAATTTGGATTTGTACCAGATAGTCCAGATATGTTTATAAAATTAAAAGGAATAGAATATTTAAACTTCATAGCAGATATATATGAGGTGCCTCAAAATGTTAGGGAGGAAAGAATAGAGCGCCTATCAAAAAAGTTTGGAATATATGATTCATTAAATAATAAAATTCAGAGTTATTCACATGGAATGAGGCAAAAAATTGTAATTATAGGAGTACTTCTCCATAACCCTAAAAACTGGATAATAGATGAACCAATGACAGGACTAGACCCAAGTTCAACTTTTGAATTAAAAAAACTAATGAGGGAACATGCAGATGCAGGAAATTCAGTATTTTTCTCAACACATATCTTAGATGTGGCGGAAAGACTATGTGATAGAGTAGGAATAATAAATAAGGGAAAATTATTATTTGTAGGAACTTATGAAGAGATAAAAGAACAATTACAAGAAGATAAATCCTTAGAAGAATTATTTATGGAGATAACAAAAAATGATGAAGAAAATTAATCAAAGTATAGACAATAAACAAAATAACGTAAACTTAAGAAAAATAATGATCTTAACAAAAATATTATGCAAAGACTATTTTGAAAATTTACCAATAATGAGTAAAAAAAATTCAGCTCAAGGAAAATTATTTAAAATATGTTTAGTAATTGCAATATTTGGATTATCATTTTTAAGTTATAAAATAATTGATTTTTTACGAAGAACAGGTCAACCACAAATATTTTTAAATATATATTTATTAATAATGGCCATATTAGTAATATTCCAGCAGATTATTGCAAGTACTAATATTTATTATTTCTCAAAAGATTTAGAATATATTTTACCATTACCAATAAAACCAATTGAACTATTAATAGCAAGATTTAATATGCTAATAAGTATATCATACTCAACAATAATATTTTTTTTATTTATTCCATTATTAATTTATGGATTAATAGCGTCAACATCGATTTTGTATTATCCAAGTATGATTATAATACTTTTAATTTTCCCAATATTTTTTGGATTAATAGTAAGCACAGTTATGTTATTTGTAATGCAATTATCTAAAATAATAAAAAATAAAGATGTATTTCAATTTATTATAACAATGTTAATGGTGGGAATTATAACAATATTTGAAGCTACTGCAATAAATCAGATTTTTTCAAATGTAGAACAAATAGAACAAATTCAAGCAGGTGAAGCAATAAATTTAATAGAAGTAATAGATAATAAAATAGTAAATATTAATGATTATTTAATAACATTAAATCCAAGTGTAAAAATATTAATAGGCAAAAATATATTAAATAATATTTTTGAATTATTAAAAATATCGTTAATTAATATTATTGCATTTATCATATTTATATTTATAGGAAAAAGATTATACTTGAAGAATATTTTAAAAAATATTCAAAAAGTAAATATATCAAAAACAAAAAGAAAAGATGCTAAACACAAATATAAAAAAATAAATAAAAATAAAGCATATATTAAAAATGAGTTTAGAGAATTAATAAAAACTCCTGCATTTTTTATGCAATGTGTATTTCCGATTATTGCTATTGTAATAGTACTTGCAGTAATAGTAATATCAATGTATCCATCATTTGTAGCAATAATGCAAGATGAGGAAGTTTCAGAACAGATGGAGAAACTTACATTTGATATGAGTATAGTAGCAACAATTATTATATTAGCACAAATTGTTTTTACATTCTCAAATTTATCAATTACTACTATTTCGCGAAAAGGTAAAAATGCCTTTTTTATAAAATATATTCCTATACCATTATATAAACAATTTTTATATTTAAATATACCACAAGTAACACTAAATATACTTGTTTCCATAGTAGTTTTGGGTGTTACAAAATATTTAGTGCAAGAAATTTCTATATTAAATTTATTATTATTATTTATTATAATAACACTCTTAAATATATTAAATAGTTTTTTAATGCTAATTGTAGATTTAAATAAACCAAATTTAGAATGGGATAATGAGACAGATGCTATAAAACAAAATCAAAATAAATTATACCAATATGTTCTTACAATTTTTCTAATTTTAATTTTAGTTTATTTTGCACAAGTTTTTGAAAAAATTAATTTATATTTAGCTTTAGCAATTTTAATAGGAATTTTATTTATTATTTTATTTTTTATTAATTTAATTATAAATAAAAAAGAAAAAAAATTATTTAAAA
>CALXZT010000015.1 GCA_944393315.1 uncultured Clostridia bacterium | reverse complement strand
ATTGGATTTTTTGTTGTATTGTTTATAATAGGGGGGATTGGTGAATTTATTAGACATAAATTCAATAAAAAGAAATAGTACAATTAAAATTATATAATTAGATAAATTAGATAAATTCAAAGTTTATTAGTGTCAAGAAGTATCGGAAAAATTCCTTAAGAACTTAGAATAAAAATCTAAGTTCTTAATTTTTAATGATGACAAATACTTTGTAAAACTTTGTACTCAGGTATTACATGTCCATATTTTAAAATAGGAACATTATCAATTCCAGTAGAATTAGATAAAGTAAAGTTAAACTCATCTTCATTAAAATTAATAGAATGCTTTGAATTATGTGTTTTCAAATATAAATTAAATATATTTATGTTATTGTTTTTGTAATCATTTAAAAGTAAATATTTATCCATATTATTAGTAGAAAATCCTTTAGGTCTTGATGCAAAGAACGAAGCAATAAGGTGTGAAATATGGCTTTCCATTGATGAACCAATATTAAAATTAAGCATATTTTTTATGTATGAATAATTGCTAATAATATATTCTACTTTTTTCTTAATAGTCTTTTCGCGCTCTTTGTGGTATTTTAGAATAATGTTAGAAGCATCAATAAATTTCTTTTTAGAGTGATTTTTAAATATTCTAATGAGAATATTACGTTTAGTTTTATCAGTAGTAATATGGTGAATAGCTTGTTTAAAATGAAATTGACAAAGATAATATTTTACCATATTACAAGAGTCAAGACGAAGTTCAGAAATACCAGATTTAATCCACTTACCACCATCACCCAAAAGAGCAATATTTTTAATCTTTGAAAAGTCATAACGTAGAGCAATTTGATCCATAAATACTTTCCAAGGCTTGTTAGAACAAGTAGAAAAAACAAAACGGTTAGAAAGTAGGTTACGATTTTTAGAGACGTTAATAACATCTTCAAAAGTAACAAAACATTTAATCATAATATCTTTATCTGTATTTTGAGAACCAATGTATTTTTCATCAGCCATAATATAAAGAGTTTCAGGAGTATTAATTGATTTAGGAGTAACATTAGGAACTTTCCATTTTTTAAGCCAATTATATACAGATTGACGAGGAATATTGAAAATTTTATCTTTATCAATGAAGTAAGATAAGCCATTAGTAATAAAAGAAATATCACGAGCAGATTGAGCTTGAGAAGTATTAAAAGTATTGTTAATAGCAATAGATTTAATAATAGGGTCATAATGGTCGTATTTAGGTAAATCAAAACATTTATCTAACAAAAACACATATTTATTAGAAAATTTATTTTTAAACAAGGTACGCTTAAAATAAACAGTACCAAAGATAGTAGTAATAGATCTAGGAACATTAGATTTGTTAATATAATAGCGATTCTTGCGTTCTAAAGAGTTTCTAAGTTGTAAATCAAATTCTTCAAAAGTAGAAGAAATTATACTTAAAATATAACTCTTAATAGAAGAGTCTAATAAATTAATAAAGTTAAAATAATTATAGTTATTATCTGTAAGAGAGAAGTTATCAACAAAAAAGTCAATATATTTATATAAATTAGTAGAAATAATAATTTTTATTTTATTTTTTAACACTTCTTTAAAATTTTGTGATATAATATTCATAAATTGAGACTCCTTTTTTTGGTTTTGTGGTGAAAACATTATATCAAAGGATTCTCAATTTTTCTATTCCGATACCATTTTACACTATTCAAAGTTTACAAAATTTGCAAAATGCAAGAAAATGTGGTATAATTAACATAATGGCAATAGCCATGTTGAAACCGTTATAAAATTATCACTTAAGGAGGTATAACTATGAAACGGTATGAAAAATTTGTGCTTGAGGCAGAAAAGGGTATAACCTTTGAAGTCTCAGAGGGAACAAGTGGAGAGTTAATTATCAGAGCTCTGAACATTGCTACAGCCAATGTCTACTCTACAAACTATGTAAATCCTCCAATTCCAGAAGGATATAAGCATGTCTGTGGAGAATGGAACAATGGATTTGTAATTGAAAGATGTTCTGATGGAAGCCAGTTTGTATGGATTCCTGTTGGAAGTCTCGACTCTAATGGAACACTTGATGGAGATCATTTTTCGGAGAAATTCGGCAGACGGAATTATATGAACAATGAATTTTCGGATGATGAATTCAATGAAGCTTTAAATGATGAACTGCTTGAACAACTTGAAAGTGTTAAGAAATATGGGGGATTTTATATTTCTCGTTATAACATTTCCAAAAATTCAGAAGGAAAACCACAGTCGGTAAAAGGCGTTATGCCGTGGGTAAACATCAATTTTGATGATGCCAAGAAGGTTGCATCCACTATCGAAGATAATGAAGCAGTTAAGAGTCATCTGACTTTTGGTGCAGAATATGATTCGGTATTGGAATGGTTTATCAAAACGGAAGTTAAAACTCTTGCTGAAATTGCAGAGGACTCTACTGAATGGGGCAATCATTGGAATATAGAGAATTCTCCAAGTAAAGTAGTTGAAACAGGAAGCAGAGAAAAATGGTGTGCTAATAACATCTACGACTTTGCAGGAAATGTGGCTGAATGGACACAAGAACAGAACAAAAGTTCGTATCGTGTTATTCGCGGTGGCAATTTCTTCAGTAATGGAGACAATTATCCTGTCGCCTATCGCAATTTCTTCCATCCTAATAACTACTTTTTCGACACTGGTTTTCGTGCCACGCTTTATATTAAGTAGCACTGACCACTGTAAAATTCTTTAATTGTATCCAAGCACAGACAGAGGGAGAGAACTTTGAAATTTCAGAGTTCCTCCTTCTTTTTTATATATTTTTTAATAGGAGTTGATATAAAGATGGAGAAAAGCAAAGATAACAGATTTGTAATAATAGTGAAAATAGAAAAATATATTGAATATATGCTTACAATATTACTTAAACTTCCAAGAACAGAAAAATTTAGTATAGGAACAGAAGTAAAAACAAGTATGTATGAAATGATGAAGAATATTCTTTTAGCAAGTAAAATAGATAAGAATGAAAGATTATCAATATATAACATCATATGCTGGAATAGAAGGAAGAGGAATGAGAGCAAATCTCATAGGGGAGTAAATCCACTTGTAGAAGTATAAAATCCTAAAATTTGGAAAAAATAAAAACAAGAGGAGTGAAGCTCGTAGAAGAAAAAAAGAAATATAAAAAAAGAATGATTTTAAAATAAATGATATTTAATGAAAAAGGAGAAGCATTAGAGAAAATAATAGAAAGAGCATTTGGAAATTATTGTCTAAAGAAAAATTAAAGTAAAATAATGGTATTTAATGAGATAATATGTTATAATACTTGCAAAGAGTATCAATATTATCTCATTATCTTTAAATAGCATAGAAGGAGGTAAAATGAAGCTTGCAATAATGAATAATATTGATTATGAAGATGCAGTATATCCAGCCCTGCTAGAAGATAGTAAAAACTAAATCGGAAAGGAAAAAATATGGATCAAATAAAAAAATATTTAGCATGTGAAGGAAGAGTAAATATAATATGTGCAGAAACGACAGAGTTAGTGGAAGAAGCAAGAAAAATACACGACTTAAGTCCTGTAGCAACAGCTGCATTAGGAAGGCTACTTACAATAGGGAGCATTATGGGAAGTAATCTAAAAGATGCAAATGAAAGCATAACACTTCAAATAAAAGCAAACGGCGAGCTAGGAAAACTAACATGTGTAACATTTGGCACATCGAATGTAAAAGGATATGTGGAAAATCCATTGGTTGATTTACCACTAAAGTCAAATGGTAAATTAGATGTAGGTACAGCGGTGGGAAAAGATGGATTTTTATATGTTGTAAAAGATATTGGATTAAAGGAACCATATGTAGGAATAACTCCATTAGTTTCAGGAGAAATAGCAGAAGACTTTACAAAATATTTTGCAGAGTCAGAACAAAAACCATGTGTAATAGCACTAGGAGTTTTAGTTGACAGTAAGGGAGTTAAAAAAGCAGGAGGATATTTTTTAACACTTATGCCAGATGCAACAGAGGCAGATATAGAGAAAATAGAAAAGGCAGTTAATCAAGCAGAGCCAATTAGCAAAATGCTAGAAAAAAATATGACTTTACAACAAATTGCAGAAACGATAACAGGTGATGACAATTTAATGGTACTGTTAAAACAAATAAATCCAAAATATGAGTGTAATTGCAGTAAAGAAAAATTTTTACAAGGTTTGGCAACACTAAAAATAGAGGACTTAGAACACATATTTGAAAAGCAAGAAACAATTGAAACAACATGTGAATTTTGCAATAAAAAATATGAATTTAGAAAAGAAGAAGTGTTATAGAAGAAAATAGAAAAGTGGACTGGAAGATGGAACTTGAAAAAGGGCACGGTTCCATTCCAAAGTCCACTTTTCTAGCAAGGAGTAAAAATTATGGAATGGACCAATGAACAAAAACAAGCAATATATGAAAAAGGTTGTAACATATTAGTTGCAGCAGCAGCAGGCAGTGGAAAAACGGCAGTGTTAGTAGAAAGAATAATAAGCAAAATAATAAACGAAAATATTGATATAGACAGGCTATTAGTAGTAACTTTTACAAATGCAGCAGCTTCAGAAATGCGTGAAAGAATTTTAAATGCCATATATAAAATACTCGAAAAAGACGAAATAAATGAGCAAGAAGAAGCAAAATTACAAAGACAAATAACTTTGCTTAGCAAAGCAAGTATATGTACAATAGATGCATTTTGTTTAGATATAATAAAAAATAACTTTTATGAACTAGACATATCTCCAAATTTTAGAATAGCAGACACAGCGGAGATAGAATTATTAAAACAAGAAATATTAGATGAACTATTTGAAGAAAAATATGAACAAGAAGACGAAAATTTTATTAAATTAATACATACATATACAACATATAAAGATGACACACCATTAAAAGAAATAATACTAAAAATATATAACCAAATACAAAGTAATCCATTTCCAGAAAAATGGTTAGAAGAACAAGTAGAAAAATTTAATTTGAACAATCTAGAACAAGACTTTGGTAAAACAGTATGGGGAAAAATATTATTAAAAGATATTGAAGAGGAAGTAATTGACTGCCAAGGTATTTTGAAAGAGGAACTAAAAAATCTTAATAAGTATCCAGAACTAGAAAAATATAGTCAAACAATAGTAAATGACATAGAACAACTAGAAATGTTACGAATAAATTTAAACTCATGGGACAAAGCATATACAATAAATCAAAATTTAGAATTTATAACATGGCCAAGAAATTCAAAAATTACATTAGAAGAAAAAGACATAGCTAAGACAGCAAGAGATAATGTAAAAAAGAAGTTAAAAAAGAAAACAGACAAATATCTAATATTCACATCAAAAGAAGCAAATCAAGACATTTTTGGAATGTATGAAAAGCTAAAAGCTTTAAAAGAGATTATATTAGAATATGGAGTTAAACTAGCAAAAAACAAAAAAGAAAAAAACATTTTAGACTTCAATGATATTGAACATTTTGCATTAAATATATTACTTAAAGAACAAGAGGGCGAAATTAAGCAAACAGAAGTGGCAAAAAAGTATCAAGAAAAATTTGTAGAAATAGCAATAGACGAATATCAAGATAGTAACTTAATTCAAGAATATATTTTGAGTGCGATTTCAAGAAATAACAATATGTTTATGGTCGGAGATGTAAAACAAAGCATATACAAATTTAGACAAGCAAGACCAGACTTATTTTATACTAAATATAACACATACAAACTAAAACAAGATAAAACTGAAAAAGACAATTTAAAAATACAGCTATTTAAAAATTTCAGAAGCAGAAAAAATATATTGGATTTTACAAATATCATATTTGAAAACTTAATGGCAGAAAATCCATGGGAAATTGAATATAGCGAGGATGAATATTTAAATCTAGGGGCAGATTATAAAGATATAGACCAAGACCTAAAAATAGAAATAAATGCTATTGATTTATCTGAGCAAGCTATGGAATGCAAAAAGGAAGAAGAACCATATGAGCAAAGTAATAGTGCAAAAAATGAAGAATCACAAGAAATAAACAATTTAGATGATGAGGAAGAGCACATACAAGATATTGAATTAGAGGCAAAATATGTAGCAAAGAGAATAAAAAAACTAGTGGAAAGCAAATACAAAATATATGATGCAAAAAAACAAGAATTTAGACCTATTAAGTATAAAGATATAGCCATACTTCTTAGATCAACAAAAGTAGCAGCACCAATATATGAAAAAGAACTAACAAATGAAAATATACCAGTATTTAGTGATTCATCGATGGAGTATTTAGGTTCTATTGAAATTCAAACAATAATGAGTTTACTCAGAATTATAGATAATCCTCTTCAAGACATTCCATTAGTAACAGTTCTAAGGTCAAGTATAGCAAACTTTACTGATAACGATTTAGTTCAAATTCGATTAAGTGACCAATACGATAATTTTTATAATTCAATGTTAAAAGCAAAACTTATAGCAGACGACAAATTAAAAAACAAAATAGAAACTTTTTTAGAAAATATTGAAGGTTGGAGAAAAGCAAAAGAATATTTAAGCTTAGATGAACTAATTTGGAAAATATATGTAGAAACAGGATATTACAATTATGTAGGGTTAATGCCAAATGGAGCCCTAAGACAAGCAAATTTGAAAATATTATTTGAACGTGCAAGACAATATGAAAGTGCAAGTTTTAAAGGCTTATTTAATTTTATTAATTTTATAGAAAAAATACATTTAGGAAGCGGAGATTTAGGCTCAGCTAAAATAATTAGTGAAAACGAAGATGTAGTTAGAATAATGAGCATACATAAAAGTAAAGGCTTAGAATTTCCAGTTGTATTTTTATCAAATACAGGAAAATCAATCAATTTAATGGACTTAAAACAAGACATATTATTACATAATGAGATAGGAATAGGCACAAAATACATAGATTATAATATGCAAATTGAATATGATACACAAGCTAAAGCAGCAATATCAAATAAATTGTATATAGAAACTATTGCAGAAGAAATGAGAATTTTATATGTAGCATTAACAAGAGCAAAAGAAAAACTAATCATAACAGGAACATATTCAAATGCAGAAGATACCCTAGAAAAAATGGAGGAGTTAAAATCAAGATATCCAAAAGACACAAAAAAAATAAATCCGATATTAATTAAAAAATATAAGAAATATTTAGATTGGATTATACTAGTATATAAGTATAATGAAACAAAAATAAAAGACATTTGCACATTTAAAATAATCAACAAAAATCACATTAATATAAAAAAAGATAACAAACTTAACAATATAGATGACATATTACAAAAACTAGAAAACAAAGAAGTAAACCAATTGCAATATAATCAAATTGAAAAAATGCTACAATATAAATATCCAAATATATTGCTTTCTACTATCCCAACAAAAGCATCTGTAAGTAAATTGAAAGAAAAGAAATTAGAAGAAAAATCATTGATAGAAGAAGACTGTATAGATTTTGAAGAGATAGTGTCAAATACAAAACAAGAAAAAGTCAACCAACAACAAGAAAACAAATTTCCAAAACCTAAGTTTTTAAGTGAAAAGGAAGAAAAACTAACAAATGCACAAAAAGGAACATTATTACACTTATGTATGCAAAAACTAGACAATAGCAGAGATTATACTCTGCAAGATATAAAAAATTTAGTAGAAAACATCAAATTAAAAAAACAAATAACTGAAAAACAATTTGAAGCTATTAATACAGATAAGATTTTTAAATTTACTCAAAATGAAATCTGGCAAAGAATGAAAAATGCAAGAATCTTACAAAAGGAAAAAGCCTTTTATATAAATATTCCTATAGAAGAAATTTACAAAAAAACAAATGATAACAATTTGAATTTAAAAGGAGATATTTTAGTACAAGGTATAATAGATTTATATTTTATAGACGAAAACAATAAACTAGTACTGTTGGATTATAAAACAGATTATGTAGAAGTAGGGAAAGATGAATTATTAATAAAAAAATATAAAGTGCAATTAGATTTATATAAAAATGCTCTAGAGGAAGCTTTAAAAAGAGAAGTAGATGAAGTATATATTTATTCTACATGTTTAGACAAGTTGATAAAATTAAGGTAGTATAGCAGAGAGCAATCCAATTCAATATATAAAAAAATACTTAAAAGGTGAATTAAAAACGTTACAGTTCAGTAAGCAATTTTAATAAGCATAGCTAAAAGAGGTTTTTTTACCTCAATGGCTATGCTATAATTGTTTCATTATTAAATGCTTTTATTAAAGCACTATAAACATTAAAAACACTTAAAATTGATAAAAGTGTCAAAAATTGCTTGACTATGAGCCAGAAAAATGGTATAAATAATAAGTACTATTTGCACGGCCCCTTGGTCAAGCGGTTAAGACGCCACCCTCTCAAGGTGGAATCATGGGTTCGATTCCCGTAGGGGTCACCAGATAAACAAAATAATGCCTGCCTATATATGTTTGCACATATAGGCAGGCATTATTTTTAATACTCATAGCGAGGATGATTGAGACGCTCAACTATCCTCTTGTACTGCAACTTTTACTTTATACACATAAAATTAAAAAAAATGCTTGCACAAAACAAAAAAAAATACTATAATATGAAAAAATAAAAATACTTTTTAAAAGGGAGTAGCTGTAACAATTACTAATCAACAGTCGCGATGTTAAAACATCTGGTTAGTAAGCTTAAATAAAGTAAGCAAGACTTTTAAAAGGGCTTAAGCAAATTCGGCTTAAATTCTTTTAAAGGTCTTGTTTATTTTTAAGTTTAGTTTTACATAAAAATGTTTATAATTTAAAAAATAAAATGTTTTATTTAAGGAGGAGCATATGGAAAAAAAGAACTGGTTTAACCAAACAATTTCAGAAGTAGAACAAAACTTAGATACAAACTTAAAATCAGGTTTAACTTCTGAGCAAGTAAAAGAAAGACAAGAAAAATATGGACTAAATGAATTAAAAGAACAAAAAAAGAAAAGCTTATTTCAAAAATTCTTAGCACAATTTAAAGATTTCTCAATAATTATTCTTATAATTGCTGCAATTATATCTGGAATAGTAGGGGTAGCAGAAGGAGAAGGAATAACAGATACAATAGTAATAATGATAGTTGTTATAGTAAACGCAATTATAGGAGTAGCACAAGAAAGTAAAGCAGAAAAATCATTAGAGGCACTTCAAAAATTAAGTAGCCATGCAGCAAAAGTAATTAGAAATGGAAAAACAGAAGCAATCCCGGCAAAAGACCTTGTACCAGGAGATATAGTTATAATAGAAACAGGAGATTATGTCTCAGCAGACTTAAGAATAATAGAAGCAATAAACTTAAAATCACAAGAAGCATCACTTACAGGTGAATCTGTTCCGGTTGAAAAAATGAGTAATGCTATTGAAGAAAAAGAAATAGGAGTAGGAGACAGAACAAACATGCTATTTTCTTCAAGTCTAATAACATATGGAAGAGGAACAGCGATTGTTGTAGAAACAGGTATGAACACAGAAGTAGGAAGAATAGCAGAAATGCTAAATGCAACTGAGGAACAAGAAACACCTTTACAGATAAAATTAAACAAATTAGGAAAAACATTAGGAATAGCAGCAATAGCAATATGTGTATTTATATTTATTATAGGCTTATTGCAAGGAAAAGAACCAATTCATATGTTTATGACAGCTGTAAGCCTAGCAGTAGCAGCAATACCAGAGGGATTAGTAGCAGTATCAACAATAGTTTTAGCAATTGGCGTTCAAAAAATGGTAAAAAGAAATGCAATTGTTAAAAAGTTGCCAGCAGTAGAAACTCTAGGCAGTGCAACAGTAATTTGTTCAGACAAAACAGGAACATTAACACAAAATAAAATGACAGTAAAAAAAGTATTTTGGAACAGCAAACTAGAGGACATAGAAAAAGCAGAAATGGATAACGAATTACAACACTTAACATATGATGCAATCCTTTGTAACGACACAAAAATACTAGAAAATGGCTCTTTAGCAGGTGATCCAACAGAAACAGCTCTAACAGAAATGGCATTTGGATTTAAGTTAGATTCAAGCATATATTCAGATATGCCAAGAGTAGCAGAAGTACCATTTGACTCAGATAGAAAGCTTATGACAACAGTACACAAAATAAATGATAATTTATACAGAGTATACACAAAAGGTGGAGTAGATGAGCTTTTAAAAAGATGTAAAGGCTACAACCTAAATGGAAACTATAGAGAAGATTTAGAAAGATACAAACAAGATATTTACAAAAATAATGAAGAGATGGCAAAAAATGCACTTAGAGTATTAGCATTTGCATATAAAGAATTAAACCACAAACCAGAAAAGGCAGAATTAGAAACAATAGAAAGTGATTTAATATTCTTAGGAATGGTAGGAATGATAGACCCACCAAGACAAGAAGCAAAAAGAGCAGTAGAAAAATGCAAGAGTGCAGGAATAAAAACAGTAATGATTACAGGTGACCATAAAATAACTGCAATAGCTATAGCAAAACAATTAGGAATATTAGAAGATGAAAATGAAGCAATAACAGGGGCAGAACTTGAAGAAATGTCAGATGAAGACTTAACAAAAAATGTAAGGCAATATTCAGTATATGCAAGAGTATCACCTGAACATAAAGTAAGAATAGTAAAAGCATGGCAAGCAAATGGAGAAATTGTTGCTATGACAGGTGATGGAGTAAACGACAGTCCTGCACTAAAAACAGCAAATATAGGTTGTGCGATGGGAGTAGTTGGAACAGAAGTTGCAAAAGAAGCAGCTGATGTAATACTAACCGATGACAATTTTGCGACAGTAGTATCAGCAGTAGAAGAAGGAAGACGTATTTATGACAATATATTAAAAGTAATACAATTCTTAATATCATGTAATATAGGTGAAGTAATAGTTCTATTTTTAGCAACATTATTAACACCATTATTTGCAAAATGGTTTGGAATAGCAGATGCAACAGCGATAGAAGTGCTACTACCAATTCATATATTATGGATTAATTTAGTAACAGACTCACTTCCAGCATTAGCATTAGCTTTTGACCCAGCAAACAGCGATATAATGACAAGAAAACCTTTAAAACCATCACAAGGAGTGTTTACAAAGGGAATGACCTTTAGGATTATATACCAAGGTATAATGGTTGGATTAATTACTTTAGCTGCTTTTATTATAGGTTTAGCTACAACTACATCTCCAATAGATGGCTTAACATTAGATGAAAGTAAAATAGAGGTAGGTCAAACAATGGCATTTGTTACACTATCATTCTTAGAGTTAGTACATGTATTTAATATAAGAGATAACAAAAAATCATTATTTAAAACAAAAGTATTTAATAATAGTAAATTGTTATTAGCAGTAGGTGCATCTTCATTATTAGTAGTTATAATATTGTTAGTACCTGCTTTAAGAAATATATTTAGTATTCCAATTTTACCAGTAGGAAATGTATTAGAAATTATATTATTGGTATTGTTACCAGTAGTTATAGTTGAAATATTTAAAGCATTAAAAATTAACACTACAAAGGATGAATAAAAAATATATAAAAAATTATAAGAGGTTAACCTAAAATAGGAGCCCAAGAAACCAAAAATCCAACTCTTACTGAGCTGGATTTTTGGTTTCCTGGGCTCCTATTTCAAGACATCCTTTTGTAATAGAGTACATAAAAAACACATCAATTTAAAGTTCTAAAAAGTACAACCTCGGAATATATATAAATAGTGCGATATATAGGAGGGAGAGAATAAAATGGCAAATCTAGAAGAAAGAAAAAGCATAAACACAGGAGTAATTCAAAATTTAGTATTAGAAAATAGAGAAAAATTAAGCGTATCAGGAGTTTTAGATGTACTTAGTTTTGATGATCAAGTAGTAATGATAGAAACTGAATTAGGACTTTTAACCGTAAAAGGACAAAACCTAAGAATAAATAAATTAAGTATAGACACCTCAGAGGTAATTGTAGAAGGAGAAGTTTCATATCTGGCATATAGTGAAGCAAACCAAAACAAATCATCTGGAGGATTACTAAGCAAAATCTTTAAATAAGGTGATTATATGGTTTTAAATCAAGCAAATTTGTTTTTAATTTTTGTAATCAATGGAGCAATAATAGGATTAGTATTTGATATTTTTAGAATACTAAGAAAAAGTTTTAAAACATCAGATATTATAACAATAATTGAAGATATATTATTTTGGATAATTACAGGAATTATAATATTATACTCAATATTCATATTTAATGATGGTGAAATTCGATTTTTTATGTTTATAGGTATACTTTTAGGAGTAATGCTATATATGTTAATATTAAGCCAACATATAATTAAAATAAGTGTTAGAATAATTTTGACAATAAAAAGAATCTTAACTTTTATTTTTAAAATCTTAATTTCTCCAATACAAGCAATATACAAAATAATAAAAAACATACTAAAAAAACCAATATTATTCTGTTTTATAAACATAAAGAAAACAATTAGACAAATATGCACAAAAATTCCTAAAAATAAAACAAAAAAATAGGGGAAAATAATAATAAAAGTAGAATAATAAAATAAGAGTTTTATTAAGTGAGCAAAAAAATAAAAGAGAGGCACATATGAGAAAAGTAAAAAATATCGTGGTAATTGCTTTTATAATATATGCAATGACTACATTTATAAATCAAGAAAAAGTTTTAAGTTCATATAAAGAGCAAGAGGCACAAGTAGCAAGCCAAATTGAAGATGCAAAAGAATATCAAGAAGAATTAAATATTAGTAAAGAAAACGTCAACTCATTAGAATATATAGAGCAAATCGCAAGAGAAAAATTAAATATGTATTACCCAAACGAAAAAATCTATGTAGATAACAGCAAATAAGACCAAATTTAAATTATAAAGGTTCTATTTGCTTTTATTTTTTTGCAAACATGTAAAAAGTACATGCAAAATCACTTCACAAACTCATCAAACTATGTTATAATACACAATATGATTATTAATCAATATTTTTAAATCTAAATTTTCCCAAGGTAAACAAAAAAATAAGTAAATCAAAAGGAGGAATTTATGTCTGAATTAGAAGAAATGACTTTAGCTGAACTAAGAGAAATTGCAAAGGAACAAAACATAAAAAACATATCTAAACTAAAAAAAGAAGAATTAATAGGAGTATTAATTGATGTACAAAGATCTAGAAATAAGGCTGAAGAATTAGAAAAAAGAAAAGAACAAACATCAGAAAAAAATCAAGTTGAATATAAATATGACGAAGAAGACGAAAAAGAAACTGACGAAATAGTAGCTGGAGACTCTGTAATAGATTACAAAGTAACAAATGAAGAAGATGAAATAGTAGAAGGCATCTTAGAAGTATTACCAGATGGGTATGGATTTTTAAGAGGAGACAATTACTTATCAAGTCCAAGAGATGTTTATATTTCACCAGTACAAATTAGAAGATTTAGATTAGACACAGGAGACATGGTAAAAGGAATCTCAAGATGCAAAGAGGGAGAAAAATTCCCATCACTTATATTTGTAGGAGAAGTTAATGGAGAACATCCTGAAAAAGCAGCAAAAAGAAAAAGATTTGATGAATTAACACCAATCTATCCAGATGAAAGACTAAAATTAGAAACAACATCAAAAGAATATGCAATGAGAATAATAGACTTAATATCACCTATTGGTAAAGGGCAAAGAGGTATGATAGTAGCACCACCAAAAGTAGGAAAAACAACACTGTTAAAGAAAATTGCAAATAGTATATCAGAGAATAACCCAGAGGTTGAATTAATAGTATTATTAATAGATGAAAGACCAGAAGAAGTTACAGACATGAAGCGTTCAATAAAAGGACAAGTAATCTATTCAACATTTGATGAATTACCAGAACATCATGTAAAAGTCGCAGAAATGGTATTAGAAAGAGCCAAAAGAATAATAGAACAAAATAAAGATGTAGTTATTCTATTAGATAGTATAACACGTCTAGCAAGAGCTTATAACTTAACCATCCCATCATCAGGAAGAACATTATCAGGAGGTATTGATCCTGCTGCGCTTCACAAACCAAAAAAATTCTTTGGAGCAGCAAGAAACATTGAAAATGGAGGAAGTTTAACAATTCTTGCAACAGCTCTCATTGAAACAGGAAGCAGAATGGATGATGTAATATTTGAAGAATTTAAAGGAACAGGAAATATGGAAGTACATCTAGATAGAAAACTATCAGAAAAACGTATTTTCCCAGCAATTGATATAAACAAATCAGGAACAAGGAGAGAAGACTTACTATTAAATTCAAAAGAATATGAAACAGTATTTGCCTTAAGAAAAGCACTAAACTCATTACCAGTAGCAGATGTTACAGAGCAAATAATAAGTCAAATGACACAAACGAAAAACAATGAAGAATTTTTAGACAAAATAGATACATTTTTAAGAAGATTTAAATAAAGTCAGTAATATCCAAAATCTTTAACAAAAAGAAATTTTGGGTATTATTTTTTTTATTATTTTTCTTGAAAAAATAATAAAGTTATGATATAACATATCCGAGATTATAACGCTCGTAAAATAGAGGTGAAAAAATGATAAAAGCATATGGAAAATCTGATGTAGGTTTAGTTAGAGAGATGAACCAAGATTAC
The DNA here is from genome assembly GCA_944393315.1 of uncultured Clostridia bacterium. Classification (GTDB taxonomy): domain Bacteria; phylum Bacillota; class Clostridia; order TANB77; family CAG-508; genus CAG-269. The sequence goes on along the minus strand of CALXZT010000015.1, from coordinate 9,840 downwards.
TATTATATATCAGATGATCAAAATGAAGTAAAGCTATATATACTAGCAGATGGCATGGGCGGATATAAAGGTGGAGAGATAGCAAGTAAATTAGCAGTAACATCAGCGAGAAATTATATAGAAAATAATTTTAAAGAGACACCAAAAGACAAAGATAGTTTAATACAATTAATTGGCAGTAGTGTAGAATATGCTAACATGGTCGTCTACGAAAAATCCAAAGAAGACCCTGAACTTGAAGGAATGGGAACAACACTAGAAATATGCTTAGCATATAATAATAAAGCATATATAGCACATATAGGTGACAGCAGAATATATCGTATTAGAAAAGAATTTATGAGAAAAATAACGAAAGACCATAGTTATGTTCAAAAATTAGTAGAAGATGGAACAATTACAAAAGAAGAAGCGGCTGTACATCCAAAGAAAAACATGTTAATGAAAGCACTAGGATGTAATGCATTTGTAGAACCAGATGTAACAATCAAAGGCTTCTTAAAAGGAGACACATTAATAATTTGCTCAGATGGACTAACCAACATGGTTACCCAAGATGAAATATATAATATAGCAACTAGTAAGTTTGAATATGCACCTAGTGATTTAATTGAAAAAGCAAATAAAAACGGTGGATATGATAACATAACAGTTATAATAATTAGAAATATATAATTTACGAGGAGAGAAAAAATGAATTTAGAAGGTAGATTGTTAGGAAATAGATACGAAATCATAGAGAAAATAGGCAATGGAGGAATGGCAACCGTATATAAAGCCAAATGTCATGTATTAAATCGATTTGTAGCAGTAAAAATTCTAAGAGATGAATTTACAACAGATGAAGAATTTATTAAAAGATTTGAAATAGAAGCACAATCAGCAGCAAGCATAACACATCCGAACATAGTATCAGTATATGATGTAGGAAATGAAGGAAACCTATACTATATAGTAATGGAACTAATACAAGGGAAAACCCTAAAAGAAATCATAGTAGAGGAAAAAGGTGCACTTCCTTGGAAATGGTCAGTAAATATAGCTATACAAATAGCATCAGCTCTAGAAATAGCACATAAAAACAATATTGTACATAGAGACATAAAACCTCATAATATTATAATTACAGAAGATGGAGTCGCTAAAGTTACAGATTTTGGAATAGCAAAAGCAGTTTCAAATTCAACAATTACAGCATTTGGAACAACAATTGGTTCTGTACATTATTTTTCACCAGAACATGCACGTGGTGGATACACAGATAGTAAGTCAGATTTGTACTCACTTGGAGTAGTAATGTATGAGATGCTTACAGGTAGGGTACCTTTTGATGCAGACACACCAGTATCTGTGGCACTTAAACATATGCAAGAAGATCCTGTACCACCAATAGAGGTAAACAATAATATACCAATCGCAGTAAATAGCATAATATTAAAAGCACTAAAAAAAGATCCAAACCAAAGATATGCAACAGCAACAGAAATGCTACAAGATTTAAAAAGAGCTTTAAAAGAGCCAGGAGGAAATTTCGTGGATAATAATTACAATGATTTCGGAGCAACACAAAGAATTGAAACACTAAAAGATGAAAAAATAAAAAATGAGACAAGAAATGTTGCAAAAACAAACAAATTTAAAGAATTTGTAAAAAAACACAAAGTTTTAGTATGGATAATAACATTAATATTATTGTTTGGAATAAGTCTTGGAGGAACACTGCTATACTTTAATTTGACAGAACCAAAAGAAGTTCCAATTCCAGATTTACGAGGAAAAACAGCAGAAGAAGCAGAAAACATATTATCACAAAATGGAATAAAAATAGAATATTTAGATGAAGAATATAGCAAAGAAGTAGAAGCAGGAAAAATAATATCACAAGAACCACCATATAAACAAAACTACAATATAAAAGAAGGAAGCACAATAAAGGTCATAATAAGTAAAGGTGCAGAACTAACAACAATGCCAAAAGTAGTTGGAATGACTAAAGATGAAGCCATTGAAGAGCTTAAGGCTTATAACTTAAAAGCAGAAGTAATAGAAGAAACAAGTCAAGAGGTACAAGAAGGATATATTACAAAACAAGATATAGAGCCTGAAACGACAATTGATGCTGGTGAAACAGTAAAGATTTATGTAAGTATTGGAACAGGGTTAGAGCAAAAAATCGTTCCATCAGTCGTAGGAAAACAATTAGAAGCAGCTCAAAAAACATTAGCAGATTTAAATTTAAAAGTTGAAGTTGAATATGGGGAAGACACAACAAAACCTAATGGGCAAGTTTTAGCTCAAAATATAGTTTCAGGAACAGTCTTAGACGAAGGAAGTACAATAGTTATAACAGTAAACCAGATAGCTGAAATAAAATCAGGAACTGTAAATATCAATCTAAAAACAATTGCAGAAAGATTAGGGTATGTGGTTAAAGAAGAAAAAGATGAAGATGGAAACATAACAGCAGAAATAAGCAAAGTAAAAGTTAGAGTTGTTGTAACATCAGAAGGCAAAGCAAATAATGCATATGGTGGAGAAAAAGGAACAGAAATGTTAGCAAATAGAGAAACATTAACTGTAAATGTTTCAGGAAAAGGAACAATAACAATTGAATTATATATCGATGATAACTACATGGTAAAACAATTAGACTTAAACACAGAAAATCCATCAGTAACATTTGAATAAAAAATTAGTAGGAGTTTAAATGCAAGGACTAATAATAGGGAATATAGCAAATCTATATAAAATAAAATTAGATAACAAGATTTATAGTGCAACAGCGCGTGGAAGATTCAAAAAAGATGAAACCACGCCTGTTGTTGGCGATTTAGTCGATATACAAGTAATAAATGAAGAAAAACTAGAGGCAGTTATAGAAAAAATACATCCTCGAAAATCTTATATAAAAAGACCAAGGGTAGCAAATATTTCACAAATAATATTAATATTATCTATTAAAGACCCTAAACCAGACCTATTAATGCTTGATAAACAACTAGCATATGCTGAATTTTTAAATATAAAACCAGTAATTGTAATAAATAAAATAGACTTAAGTAGTGAATATAAAGAAATTGAAAAAACATATTTAAAGATTGGCTATACAGTATATGCAATAAGTGCAAAAGATATATCTTCTGTAAAAAAATTAAAAGATTGTTTAAAAAATAACATAAGTGTATTAGCAGGAAATTCAGGAGTTGGTAAATCTTCAACAATAAATGCAATTTTTGAAAAAGACATTACTCAAGAAGGTTTAATAAGTGCTAAAAACAAAAGGGGGAAAAATACAACTACAGATGTAAAACTATATGAAATAAACAAAGACTCATATATAGTAGACACACCAGGATTTTCAACTTTTGAAATTTCAGAGATAGAATCAAAAAATTTAGATAGATATTTTAGAGAGTTTACTCAAGAAACTGAAAATTGCAGATATATAGGATGCACACATATAAAAGAGGAAGAATGCGGAATTAAAGCTGCAGTAAAACAAGGGAAAATTGATTCTAAAAGATATGAAAGATTCTGCAAAATATATAAAGAGTTAAAAGAAAAGGAGGATAGAAAATGGTAGAAGTATCAACATCAATTCTCACAATGGAAAAAGGGGCAGAGGCTGAAACAATCTTAAAACTTGAAAAAGCTAAAACAGATTACTTTCATATAGATGTAATGGATGGAAAATTTGTAGAAAAAGACACATATAACAAAATGCGAGAATATGCTGAATATATCAAAAGAATTTCAAACTTACCACTAGATGTTCACTTAATGGTAGAAGATATTAAAAATGGAATTGAAGATTTTTCAGCAGTAGAGCCTAATATTATTACTTTTCACTTGGAGGCTTGCAAGAACGAAGAAGAAGTACATAAAAATATTAATCTAATAAAAAAAGCAAATGCAAAAGTAGGAATTTCAGTAAAGCCAAACACAAAAATTGAAGAAGTTTATAAGTATTTACCATATATTCATATGGTATTAGTGATGACAGTAGAGCCAGGAAAAGGTGGGCAAACATTGCTTATTGATATGCTAAATAAAATAAAAACTTTAAGAAAACATATTGAAGTACAAGATTTAGAAATAGATATTGAAGCAGATGGTGGAATAAACTTAGCAACTCATGAAAAAGTAAAAGAAGCTGGAGCAAATATATTAGTTTCAGGAACAGCTATTTTAAAAGCGGTTGACTATAAAGTAATTATAGAAGAATTAAAAGCATAGTGGGAAAATTAAGAGAGATGAAAGATTAATATTAAAACAAATAATTTAAATTGATAAATTAGGAGGAATATAATGTTAGAAATTAAATTAAATTTAGAAAATAGCGGTATAGAGCCACAAGAAATTTTAGAATATAAGCAACAGGTAGAAAATATACATAAAGACCTACATAGAAGAGCTCATTTGGAAGATGATTTTGTTGGTTGGCTAGATTTACCAACAAATTACAATAAAGAAGAATTTGCCAGAATACAAAGTGCTGCAAAAAGAATAAATGAAGATTCAGATATACTTTTAGTTATAGGAATTGGTGGCTCATATTTAGGAGCAAGGGCAGTAATAGAAGCACTTACAAGTTCATTTGATAATATTATTGAAAATAGCTGCAGAAATCATCCACGCATATTATATGCTGGAAACAACCTAAGCTCAAACTACATAAATGAGCTAATAGAAGCTATAGGAGACAATGATTTTTCAATAAATGTCATTTCAAAATCAGGAACAACAACAGAGCCAGCAATTGCTTTTAGAATCTTTAGAGAAATGTTAGAAAGTAAATATGGAGTTGAAGAGGCAAGAAGTAGAATATATGTAACAACAGACAAGCAAAAAGGAGCATTAAAAACTTTAGCAGACAAGGAAGGATATGAACAATTTATAATACCAGACAATATCGGAGGCAGATATTCAGTTTTAACAGCAGTAGGATTGCTTCCAATTGCAGTAGCTGGAATAGATATACAAAAATTAATGAATGGTGCAAGACTAGCAGAAGAAAGATACAATGATTCTGAACTAAAATATAATGAATGTTATAAATATGCAGTCGCAAGAAATGTATTAAATAAAAAAGGTAAAGAAATCGAAATTCTAGTAAATTATGAACCAAAACTACATTATTTTACAGAATGGTGGAAGCAACTATTTGGAGAAAGTGAAGGAAAAGAGGAAAAAGGAATTTATCCATCAGGAGTAGACTTTACAACTGATTTACACTCAATGGGTCAATACATACAAGAAGGAAAAAGAATCTTATTTGAAACAGTACTTAGAGTAGAAAATCCACAAAGCAATATTAACATAAACTCAGATGATGACAATCTAGACGGATTAAACTATTTAGCAAACAAAGATGTAGACTATGTAAACAAAAAAGCCATGGAAGGAACTGTTCAAGCACATGTTTCAGGTGGAGTTCCAAATATAATTATAAACATAGAAAAACTAAATGAAGAAACAGTTGGACACCTAATATATTTCTTTGAAAAAGCATGTGCCATGTCAGGAATGATATTAGGAGTAAATCCATTTAACCAACCAGGAGTAGAAGAATACAAAAAGAACATGTTTAAATTACTTGAAAAACCAGGGTATTAATCTTGGGAAAGAGGACAGTTTTCTTTTCAAAGTCTTAGAATTATATTAATATTAAATTATTTTTAAACTTGAAAAGGAGGGCCGTATTATTTTCAAAGAAAGGTGAAGAAAATGATATTTGAGCAAAATTATACAGTGGGAAGTAGAGATATAGAACATAACCATAAAGCAACAAACAAAGCATTATTAAAATATATGGAAGATATCGCTTGTAAACATTCAGATCAAGTAGGATATGGAATAAATGATATTGAAAAAACAAAAATCGTTTGGATTTTGTTAGACTGGAAATTTAAAGTTATAGAAAGACCTATGTATGGACAAACTGTAAAAGTAAAAACATGGTCTAGAAAAATAGAAAAATGTTGTGCATATCGTGATTTCGAAATATATGATGAAAACGAAAAAATCTTGGCAATAGCAACTACAAAATGGGTTTTACTAGATGCAGAAACAAGAAAGATTCAAAAGGTAACAGAAGAAATTGGTGGAAAGTATGAATCTGAAACTGAAAAGCATGTATTTGAAGAAGAACAAGAAAAAATACATGAACCACAGAGTGAAGAAAGTTCTCTAGAATTAAAAGTAAGAAAAACAGATATTGACATAAACAATCATGTAAACAATTTAAATTATTTGGATTTAGCATACGAAATTTTGCCATTAAAAGTTTATGAGCAAAACCTAAAAAATATACGAATAACTTATAAAAATCAAACAAAGCCAGAAGAGATAGTTAAGATATCTTATACAAAACAAAATGACAAACATATAATAACTATAAAAAGTCAAGATAGTTTGAGATTACATGCTATAATTGAATTATGGTGAAATTGATAAATTTAATAAAATGTAGTGTTACAATTGATAAATTGGTTGAATAAAAAAGTAAATTCCAATTGATAAATTTAATAAAAATGCTTGAAACACCAAAAATGATATGCTATAATAGGCAATGGTTTAAAAGGGAGGAATATAAAAGTGAAAACAAAATTAAGAAAAACAAAAATTGTTGGAACAATCGGACCAGCAAGCGAAAAAGAAGAAGTATTTACAGAATTAGTAAAAGCAGGATTAAATGTAGCAAGAATTAATTTTTCTCATGGTGGATATGAAGAAAACGAAAATAAAATTAATACAATCAAAAGAGTAAGAGAAAAATTAAATAAACCAGTAGCTTTAATGCTAGACACAAAAGGACCAGAAATAAGGACAGGTAAGTTAGAATCAGGAGATGAAAAAGTTACAATTCATGAAGGACAAACATTTACATTCCTTTATGATGATGCAATTGGAAATGAAACAAAAACATCAATTGGATACAAAAACCTATATCAAGATGTTGTACCAGGGGCAAAAATATTAGTTGATGATGGAGCAATAGAATTTGAAGTAACAGAAATAGCTGGAAAAGACGTAATATGTAAAGCTTTAAACACAGGAAGATTAGGAAGCAGAAAAACAGTTAATGTTCCTGGATTAAAATTAAATCTACCAGCACTTTCTCAAAAAGATATAGATGATATTACAAAAGGTATAAAAGCAGGATTTGACTGTATAGCAGCATCATTTGTAAGAAGAGCATCAGATGTACAAGAAATAAGAGATTTATTAAAAGCAAATGGTGGAGAAAATATACAAATAATCTCTAAAATAGAAAGCCAAGAAGGAATAGATAATTTCGAAGAAATCTTAGAAATTTCTGATGGTATTATGGTAGCCCGTGGAGATATGGGTGTTGAAATTCCAATGGAACAAGTTCCTGTTGTTCAAAAGCATTTTATAAAAAGATGCAATGAAGTAGGAAAACCAGTTATAACTGCAACACAAATGCTAGAATCAATGCAATCAAGCCCAAGACCAACAAGAGCAGAAGTTAGTGATGTGGCTAATGCAGTTTATGATAGAACAAGCTGTATAATGCTTTCAGGAGAATGCGCAGCTGGTAAATATCCAGTAGAATGTGTTGAGACAATGGTAAAAATTTCTAAGAACATCGAAAATGCAATCCACTATTGGAAAAGGTTCAATGAAAAAGGAAGAAATAAATCAGAAAGTTTTGAAAAAAATATTGTATGTACAACTGGAGAAACAGCTGAACATATGGATGTAGATGCAATAATCGCATACACTCATTCAGGAAATACAGCAAGAGCATTTGCTGGTATGGGTGTAGCTTGTCCAATTCTTGCAATAACAGATAATCCTAAAACATATTACCAATTATCAGTTGCTTGGAATGTTACACCAATATTAGTTGAGGGAGAAAGCACAATTGAAAATACAATTTCTAAAGGTATTGAATTACTAAAAGAAGATGGAATCCTAGAATCTGGTGATACAGTTGCACTAGCTGGTGGAGCAAAAGCACTATACAATGATAAAGAAAGCCAAATTGTAAGTGCAGTTATGAAAATCTAAATTCTTGAAAAATATCTATAGTTTAAAAAGAAAAGAGAACAGTATAAATTTTTGAGACTAAAATTAAAATAATAATAAAAAAAATTCCTAGATTACACAATCTGGGAATTTTATTTTTAATAAAATAATTGAAAAACAAAAAATAAAGGGGGTGCAAAGCACCCTCTGGTAAGGAGTTTTTAATCAATATCCTTTATGACAATGATTTTTCCCACTCGGCAGAATCCTACGAATTTAATCCAGTCACAATAATGGCTGGAATTTCTGCGAATGTGAATTACACATTCATCACCAACTAAACGATTTATAGTACAGGCATTCCCTGTGAAGAAAATTTCTCCATTATGAATTGTTAATTCATTTATGCCGGAAAAATCTCCCATATATAAGTGGGCACAACTTAGAGTTGCGGCGTGAACATAGCAGTCTTCAAGAACGACATATCCATATTGCCGTTCCAAAGAGCCACTAATGTCATTCTCATCCGGACCAAAAAAAATAAAGTAGATGATGTGAGCATTGTAATCCTCCTAAAATGAATAGTGTTTATATAAACAAAAATAATATATCATATATTATATAAAATTTCAACAAATAAACATAATTATGAACAATTTACAAAATGTGACATATTATGTAATTAAAGGAGGAAAAATAATGATGAATCGTAGATTTAGAAGATGCAAATGTATGAATAATGTAGAAAATTATACCCAAGATGTAATTGAAGATAAGTGTTCAAATATTTGCAATCCTTGTGAAAATTATGTAAATGACGAATGTGAATGTGGCTTTGATGAAGAAGAAGTATTTGATGTGTTCCCATCAAACCCAATGTTAGGGCAAAGTTATGTGCCAATTCAATTCATGGATAAGACTTTTAGACCATGTGTAGGATTAAAACATGGAACTATTTTTCCAGAATTGGTAAGCCCATATGAACCTGGACAATCAATGAAAGAAATAGCTTTTATTGAAAGAACAAATAAGATTGGGGAGGGATGTAACAGATGATAGAACAACAAGTGGAAAATAGAAATTTATCTTGTTCTTGTAATAAAGAAATATATAATATGAACACAGATTATAATATGATGATAAATAATCTAGAAAATATGACAAGCAACAATAATTGTAACAATATGACAAGAGAAAATATGATAAATCAAATAAAATGTTATCAATTTGCAATTACAGAACTTGCACTATATTTAGATACCCACCCAGATGATGAAAAAGCTTTGTGCTTACACAGAAAATATGCAAGAGAATTAAAAGATTTACAAGACAAATATCAAAAGGTTTATGGACCTTTAACAATAAACTTCCCTTGCAATAAATGGAGATGGCTTGAAGAACCATGGCCATGGGAAAGGGGGAACTTTTAACTATGTGGACTTATAATAAAATGTTACAATATCCAATAAATATTAAGTGTAGAGATTTAACATTGGCTAAAAATATAATTTCTCAATATGGAGGTCCTGATGGCGAATTAGGAGCATCTCTTAGATATTTATCTCAGAGATTTGGAATGCCAGACCAAACTTCTAAAGCAATATTAAATGACATAGGAACTGAAGAATTAGCACACTTAGAAATGGTAGGAACAATAGTACACCAATTAACAAAAGGCGCTACAATTGAAGAAATAAAAGAAGCAGGTTTGGATCCATACTATACAGACCATGGGGTAGGTTTGGAATCTATCCAAAAAGAATTTAACTAAATAAATGATTTAAAAAATTAAATAGTTCTTTTTCATGAACTTTAAAAAATGAATTAGGATTTTGTCTTGAGCAA
>CALXZT010000014.1 GCA_944393315.1 uncultured Clostridia bacterium | reverse complement strand
ATAATAGTAAGCCAAGTGAAGTTAAGCTATTAATGGTAGATCCAAAAATAGTTGAATTATCTGTATATAATGGAATTCCACATTTATTAATACCAGTCGTAACAGACCCTAAGAAGGCTGCAGGAGCACTTGCATGGGCAGTACAAGAAATGGAAAACAGATATACAGTATTTGCTGCAAAAGGAGTAAGAGATTTAAAAGGATATAACTCAGTAATAGACAAAGAAAACAAAACTAAGCCAGAAGGTGAAAAAGCAGGAAAATTACCACAAATAGTAATAATAATAGATGAGCTTGCAGACTTAATGATGGTGGCAGCAAAGGATGTAGAAGATGCAATATGTAGATTAGCACAAAAAGCAAGAGCAGCAGGAATGCATTTAGTAATTGCAACACAGAGACCATCAGTAGATGTAATTACAGGAATAATTAAAGCAAATGTACCATCAAGAATAGCATTTGCTGTATCATCACAAGTTGATTCTAGAACAATTTTAGATTCAGCAGGAGCTGAAAAACTACTTGGAAAAGGAGACATGCTTTTTTATCCATCAGGAAGTCCAAAACCAACTAGAGTTCAAGGAGCATTTGTGTCAGATGATGAAGTAGAAAAAATAGTAGACTTTATAAAATCAAATGGAGAAGTAACATATAACACAGACATTATAGAAACAATAGAAAACATAAACAAAACAGACAAAGAAATAGCAGAGTCACATGAAGAACATGATGATACAGATCCGCTATTAATGCAGGCAATAGATGAGGTAGTACAATCAGGACAAGCCTCAACTTCATACATACAAAGAAAATTCAAAGTAGGTTATGCTAGAGCTGGAAGAATTATAGACCAAATGGAAGAAATGGGAATAATATCAGGTTATCAAGGAAGTAAACCAAGGCAAGTACTTATGACACCAGAAAGGCTTCAAGAATTAAAAATGGGGACTTCAGAAATACCAGAAACAGCTCATGAAGCAGAGAAAAAAGAATTTACATCACAAGAAGAATAAAATTCCAAATTAATATAGCAACTAGTTTTAAACGAATTTTTACTAAGAATTTAGTAATATAAAAAGAAAGGAGAAGGAATTTGCCAAAGAAAAAAGAAAATCTTTTAGAAAAAATAGTTCAAAAAGATTATAACAATGAGCTAGAAAAAGTAATTGAAACTAAAGACTTTGATGAAGATGTAAAAAACCTTCTCCTAGGCATCTTTTATAAAATAGATGTATCATACAAAGACTACAAAAAAGTAAAAAGAAATGTAGAACCAAAACAAGAATATACAGAAAGACTTATTAAAATAATACAAAATAACTGTGACACAATAAAAGTGGTTAAACCAAATTCTAGACAAGCAGAAGAACTTGGGATTAGAACATTTTGGGTAGATAATAAAGAAAAAAAAATAATTTGTTATCCAGTTGAAATAAAATTGTTGTATTCAATTTCTAAGATAGGAAAGCAAGAAAAAATAATTAAAAGTAAGCACTTTATAGTTAGTCAAACTATTTCAAATATGATAAACATCGGAAACAACATAAATACAGTTGAACCACTAAGAGATTTTAATGGTTGGTCATGGCAAATAATAAAAAAAGAAATAGAAAATATATCATACAATTTAATTTATCAAAATTTGAAAATTTTAATAGGAGAACCATTTTTAAATTCATGGATTTTCAGTAAAGAATATATAATTGACTATTATAATGAATTTCAAAGTGAACTAGTAGAAAAATTTGGAACTTCTTTAAAGGAAAAAATAATTTCAATATTAGAAAAATTATCGATTATTTTAGAAATAGAAATAAACCCAGAATATGAAAAAGAATTAAAAAAATTACAAAAAGAAAATAATAAAGAACTATTAAACTTTAAAAATAATCAAGAATTTATAGAAAAAATAACAGAAGAAAAAAAGGAAATAAATAAAAAAATAAAAAAAATAGAAAAAATATTATCAAGCAAAGAATTACTAGAAAAAGAATATATTGAAACTAATAAAAAATTACCAATGAACAAAGAAATATTTAGCATAAAAATTTTAGAAAAACAAAGAAAAACTGAAAAACAGGATTTATTAGAAGAGCTAGAACAAAAAAATGAATTGTTAAATCCAAAAAAATTTATTGAAGAAAAAACAAAAGTAGAAAAGATACATGAATTATTACAAATTGTAGAGGTAAAAGATAAATATGTTGAAAAAATAAAAATGCTAGAAGAATTTCAAAAATTATTTTTGCAATGTTTTTTAGTATTTATTAATACTGCGGAAACAAAAGATCAAATAGTAAATCTTATATATATATTTAGATATTACAACCTTTTGCCTTTTAATGAAGAAATAGATATTTATGAAAATAAAAAATTACAAAAAACACTAAAGGAAGTAGAAAAACAATTATTAAAAAAAGCAATTGAATATAAGATAATAACAGCTGTTTCACAGGAATTAGAAGAAAACACAAAAATATTACAATTTATTTTTCAAACAAAAATTATCTCTATTGAAGACATTTATATAACTATAAGTAAAGAGAAAGACAAATATTATGTGGAATTTTCAGAGAACAATGAAGAATCTTATGAAGAAAAATTTGAAATTAACACAATAAAAAAAGAAAAATTAAACTTCAAATTAAATAAAAAGATTAAAATTTTAAATTAAAAATCAGTACAAAGGGAAGGAAAGATGCATACATGAAAATTACATTTTTAGGTGCAACTAAAACAGTTACAGGATCAAACTTTTTAGTAGAGGCAGCAGGAAAGAAGTTTTTAGTTGATTGTGGAATGTTTCAAGGAAGAGGAGATACTGAAGCTAAGAACTACAAAGAATTTGCATATAATCCAGCAGAAATAGATTTTATGCTACTTACACATGCACATATAGACCATTCAGGGAGAATTCCTAAATTATATAAAGATGGTTTTAAAGGACCAATTTTTGCACATAAAGCAACTTGTGATTTGTGTAATATAATGTTACAAGATAGTGGACACATACAAGAAATGGAATCTGTATGGAAGAACAAAAAAAGACAAAGAAAAGGAGAAAAGTTGCTAGATCCATTATATACAGCACAAGAAGCATTAAGAAGTTTAGAATTATTTACACCAGTTCAATATGATGAAATTATAGAAATTGATAAAAATATTCATGTGAGATTTAATGATGCAGGACATATGTTAGGCTCAAGCATTATTGAAGTTTGGGAAAATGCAGATGGAAAAGAAGTCAAGGCAGTATTTACAGGGGATTTAGGAAATAATGATATCCCACTATTAGGTGAGCCAACTATGATTGACGATGCTGATTTTTTAGTAATGGAATCAACATATGGAAGTAGATTACATAACAAAAACTCAGAAAAAGCTGAAATCTTTCTAGAAGTGGTGTCTGATACATTAGATAGAGGAGGAACAGTAGTAATTCCATCTTTTGCAGTTGGAAGAACTCAAGAAATATTGTATGAATTAAACAAGCTAAAAGAAAACAGAACTGATGAAAAATTTAAGAAAGAATATGCAACTTTAATGAAAGCACCAGTATATGTAGATAGCCCACTTGCAATATCAGCAACGCAAATATTTAAAGACAATATGGAATTATTTGATGAGGAAACAAAATCAAGAATTTCAATGGGAGATAATCCACTTGAATTTCCTGGATTAAGATTTGCTCAAACAGCAGAAGAATCAAAAGCACTAAATGAAAATCCAGTTCCTTCAATAATAATATCAGCTAGTGGAATGTGTGAAGTTGGAAGGATAAAGCATCATTTAAAACATCATTTATGGGAACCAAATAGTACAATACTTTTTGTTGGCTACCAAGCACCAGGAACCCTAGGGTATAGCATAGCAAATGGAGCTGAGTCAGTAAAAATATTTGGTGAAGAGATTAATGTAAATGCACATATCGAGTATATAGAAGGCTACTCAGGACATGCTGACCAAGAATGGCTAATGAATTTCATATATTCATTTATAAAAAAACCAAAACATATATTTTTAGTTCATGGTGAAGAAGAAGCACAAGAGATACTAAAAGACAAAATAGTAAATGAAACTGGAATAAATGTTATAATTCCAGAGTGGGGAGAAACCTATGATTTAAGTGAAGAGGTTAAACTTACAAATAAAATTCCATTTGAAAAACCATTGAATTTAAGAGAAGAAGTTATAAGAAGACTAGAACAAATAAAAATGGAAATGGAAGAAATGGAAAGCTATATAAAACAGGATGTAAATGATAAAAATTTAAAAGAAGAAGATATGTTTAGAATTAATGAAAAGATGAAAGACTTAGAGAGAAAGATTCTAAATGTAGTGGAAGGGTAACAATGAAAAAATATTTAAATGAAGCAATAATAGGAAATAAAAATGTATTAACCACTTTGTCAAACAAAGGAGAGCTACTAAGAATATTGTATCCAAGTAGAGATAACAGACAATATTTAAGTTTTTTACATATAGGATTAAAAATAAATGATTCAGACATCATCTATTTACATGATGATATAAACAACACATATAAACAATATTATGATACAGACACTAATATATTGAATACAGAAATAACAAATACATATTTTAAACTAAAAATATTACAAACAGATTTTGCAATGTTAAAAGAAGATGTAATTGTTAGAAAATATACTTTAATAAATGAAAATAACATAGATTTAGACATGAATTTTTTAGTACATTCAGAGTTGCTATCTGATTACAACAATTTTGTTGGTGTAAAAGCAATAGATGAAGGAATGATTCAATATGCACATGATTTTTCGATATCTATTTTTGCAAAAGATGTAGAGCTTAACAGCTACCAACTACATAATTCAAGAGAAAACATAAAAACTGGAATTATTGGTGACAAAGACTATATTGGAATGACAAAAGATTCAAGTTTAGATTATAAAATAGGAATAATAAAACCAAATGAAAAAAAAGAATTTGAAATATGTATATTAGTAAATGATAACAAGAAAACAATATGTGAAATAGAAAATGAGATAGAAAGAATCAAAAAAATAGATTTCCAAAAAGAATACCTAAGTACAAAATCATATTGGAGAAAATATGTAAAAGAGCATGATGGTCTAAAAATGGAGGAACCAAAAACAGAATATGAGCAAAAAATATTAGAAATATATATACGTAGTATTCTTTTATTCCCATTATTAACAAATCAAACAACGGGTGGAGTTATTGCAGCGGCAGAGGTAGATGAAGATTTAGACCATTGTGGAAGATATGGGTATTGCTGGCCACGAGATGCTGTATTTATTACGCGTGCACTAGATATATTAAAGATGCAAAAAGAAGCAGAAAAATTTTATAGTGTATTTTGTAAAAAGACTCAAAGTAAAAATGGAATGTGGGAGCAAAGATTTTACACAGATGGAAGGTTAGCACCATGTTGGGGATATCAAATAGATGAAACTGCAAGTGTAGTTTATGGAGTATATAATCATTATTTATATAGCAAAAATGAAAAATTCTTAAAAGAAAATCTTCAAATGTGTGAGAAGGCAGTAGATTTCCTAAAAAGATATGTAAAAGATATATTTGAAAAGAAGGAGAATCCCGAATACCAATGCAAATATCATGTAAGTTATGATATATGGGAAATGTATGAAGGAATAAGTTTATATTCTTTGGCAAGTATATATGGAGCATTTGATGCAATTTTAAACATATATAAAGTACTTGGAAAAAATGTATCTGATTTTGAAGGAGGAAATAGGCTAAAAAATGAGAAAGTCGCAAAATCTTCAAAAGAAATTGAATTGCTACAAACCAAATTGAAGAAATATATAAATGACAATTTATATGATGAAACAAAAAGCTGCTATGTTAGAAATGAAGAAGACAAAAAAATGGACATAAGTATATTAGGAGCAGTTGTTCCATTTAAAGTATTTACTCCAAAGGAAAAGAAGATTGTAAATACTGTAGAAAGAATTAACTTAACTATTCGTACATATACAGGAGGATATCAAAGATTTGAACAAGACCACTATATGAATGGAAATCCATGGGTTATTTCAAATTTATGGATGACTTTATATTATTTAGAAAAAGGCGAGAAAAAGCATGCTAAAGAAACATTTGACTTTGTATTAAAAACAGCTGGAAAACACTATTTCTTGAGTGAACAAATTGATAATAGTACTTTAAAACCTAATTGGGTTATTGGACTAGGATGGTCACATGCAATGTTTATATTAGTTTTAGAAAAAATGAAACAGATGGGACAAGAATAATTTTATTAGAAAAAATACCTAAAGAGTAATTATCTTATAGGTATTTATTTTTTTTTTATACTTTGATAATATAATGATGAAAAAATAAAAAAATGTATTTTTTTGAAACTTTTTCATTTTTAAAAACTTAATATTATTGGAGGAACATTTTTTAATGGAAAAAGATGTAGATATGAAATTGTATAGAGAATATTTAAATGGAGAAAAAAAATCATTTGAATTATTATATACTAAATATAAAATAAAAATAGAATATTTTATATTTAATATAGTAAAAGACAAAGAAAAGGCAGAAGATATAACGCAAGAAGTTTTTGTAAAAATAATGCAAAAAGAAATAAAAGAAGAATACAGTTTTAAATATCATATTTTTCTATTAGCAAAAAGCGAGGCACTTAACTATATAAAGCTAGAAAAAAGAAGAAATGAAATTAACGAAAAATATATTTATCATGAACAGGAACAGATAGAAAAGGACATATTAGAAATTATAACAAAAGAAGAAAACAAAAAAGAATTAATAGAAGCAATAAACATATTAGAGGATAAATACAAAAACGCAATCTATTTAGTAAAGATAGAAGAATTATCTTATAAAGAAACAGCGGAGATACTAGGAGAAACACTTCAAAATACAAAGAATCTTGTACATAGAGGCAAAAATGAATTAAGAAAAATTTTAATAAGGAAAGGATTTAATGAAATGAATAAAGTTTCTAAAGTTGTAATTATAATAATTTGTGTTTCTGTCTTATTATCTGGAATAGTTTATGCTACTACACAGATAATCAGAACAATTAATAAAAACAATAATGTAGCTTTTAATCCAAGTTATTTAAGCCCATTAGATGAAAACACAGCTAATAATATATGGGTTGCAACATTTGAATTAGCATGGAAAGAGTTAGCACAAAAAGTTGGTGAAAACGGACAAATACAACTAGAAGAAAATTCACAAATTGCAAAAGAACTTAATCAAAGTGACTTTTCTAAAAATATGTTATCAGAAGAAGACTATACAATAAATGTGAGCGAAAATGATTCCCAAGGATATGATATATATGCGGCATTAAATAAAAATTTGAATTTTTTATATCCTTTTGATAATTTTAATAATTATTATAATAAAACTTTTGCAGACAGTGATGAATACATAAAGTATTTTGGAATAAATAGTGGAACTTCAGAAGACGCAAATGAAAATGTTGAAGTCCTATTTTATAATCAAAGAGGAGAAGATTTTGCTATTATACTAAAAACAAAAGAAGGAGACGAAATAATATTATATAGAACTAATGATAAAAAATCATTTGATGAATATTATGATGATATAGCAAGTAAAGTAAAAGAATATAAGGGAGAAAAGCAATTTGGAAAAAATGATGAATTAATAGTTCCATATATAAGTGTAAATGGGAGAATTAGTTATAATGAATTATTAGGAAAATTCATAAAAAATACAAATGGAATGTATATTAGAACAGCAGATCAAGATGTATGCTTTAATTTAAATGAAAGAGGATGTAATTTAGAAAGCAAAGCCACAGTAGTAACTGGAAAATATGCAGATGCTGAAAAGAGATATTTTGAGTTTGAGGACACTTTTATAATCTTTATGAAAGAAAAAGATAGAGATATTCCGTATTTTGCTTTAAAAGTTGATAATTCAGATATATTAGATAAAAAATAATAAATTAAAGGTATACAAATAATAGATAGAACAACTAATTGATTAGGAAAGAAAAAACTAAATAAAAAACTAAATAAAAAACTTAAAAAGAACACTTGAAAAGTGTTCTTTTTTGTTATAGAATAAAGTTGCCTAAAAATGGCAAAAATATATTATATTTTTGTGATAGCTATTTTTACAAAACCAATCATCAAAATAAATAAAAATTTTCTTATAATGATTGGACTAAGTAAAATAAAACTATCAAAAGGAGGAAGAAAAATGTCAGTTAAAATTGGAATTAACGGATTTGGAAGAATTGGAAAATTATCATTCCAAGCAGCATTAGGAAAAGAGGAGGTAGAGGTAGTAGCAGTAAATGACCCATTTGTAACAGCAGATTACATGGCATATATGACAAAATTCGACACTGTACATGGAAGATTCAATGGAACAGTTGAAGAAAAAGATGGAAACTTAATAGTAAATGGAAGAGAAATAAAAGTATTTAACGAAATGGAACCAAAAAATATTCCTTGGGGAGAATTAGGAGTAGAATATGTATTAGAATGTTCAGGAGTATTCACAACAATAGAAAAAGCTAGTGCACACTTAGAAGGAGGAGCAAAAAAAGTAATAATAAGTGCACCATCAAAAGATGCACCAATGTTTGTAATGGGAGTAAACAACACTTCATATACACCAGATATGACAGTTGTATCAAATGCATCATGTACAACAAACTGTTTAGCACCACTTGCAAAAGTAATTAATGATAATTTTGGAATAAAAGAAGGTCTTATGACAACAGTACATGCAACAACAGCCACACAAAAAACAGTAGATGGAGCATCTAAAAAAGACTGGAGAGGTGGACGTGCAGCAGCTGCCAACATTATTCCATCTTCAACAGGAGCTGCAAAAGCAGTAGGAAAAGTTATACCTTCATTAAATGGAAAATTAACAGGAATGGCATTCAGAGTACCAACTGTTGATGTATCAGTTGTTGATTTAACATGTAACCTAGAAAAACCAACAACATATGAGGAAATCTGTAGAGTAATGAAACAAGCATCTGAAAACGAATTCAAAGGAATTATTGAATACACAGATGAACCAGTTGTATCATCAGACTTTACAAGTGATCCACACACATCAATTTTTGATAGCACAGCGGGAATAATGCTAACAGACACATTTGTAAAATTAGTAGCATGGTATGACAATGAATGGGGATATTCAAACAAATTAGTAGACCTAGCTTGTTATATGTCAACAGTTGACCATAAATAATCTAAATAAATCAAAATAGGAAAAGCTTTTATAAGTTTTTCCTATTTGTGGTGAATAAAATAACTTTAAAAGAAAAAGAGAATTTATGCCAAAATTTAGAAAAATAGAAAAGAGGGAATTTTAATGAATAAAAAGACAGTAAAAGATATTGATTTAAGAGGAAAAAAAGTATTTTTAAGATGTGACTTTAACGTACCAATGGATGAAAACAAAAATATTACAGACAACAGAAGAATAGTTGCAGCACTTCCTACAATAAAATACTTACTAGAAAATAATTGTAAAGTAATACTTGCATCTCATTTAGGAAGACCAAAAGGAGAATTTAAACCAGAATTTTCTTTGCTACCTGTTGCAAAAGAATTATCTAGGTTGTTAGGAAAAGAAGTTATTTTAGCAAAAGATGTTGTAGGAGAAGATGCAAAATCAAAAGCTTCAAACTTAAAAGAAGGAGAAGTAATGCTTCTAGAAAACGTAAGATTTCATAGAGAAGAAACAGACAATGATGCAGAATTTGCAAAACAATTAGCATCTATGGCAGAAATATATGTAAATGACGCATTTGGAGCAGCACATAGAGCACATGCTTCAACAGCAGGAATAGCAGAATATTTACCAGCAGTTGCAGGTTTCTTAATGGAAAAAGAATTAAACTTTTTAGGAACAACATTAGAAAACCCAGAAAGACCATTTGTAGCAATTCTAGGAGGAGCAAAAGTATCTGACAAAATAGGTGTAATAGATAGCTTACTAGAGAAAGTAGATACATTAATGATAGGTGGAGGAATGGCATATACATTTTTCAAAGCACAAGGCTATAATGTAGGAAAATCACTATGTGAGCCAGATAAAGTAGATTTAGCACTAGCAGCAATGCAAAAAGCAAAAGAAAAAGGAGTAAAATTTATATTACCAATTGACACAAAAGTAGGAAAAGAATTCAAGCCAGATACAGAAAGTAAAACAGTTGCATGGACAGAAATACCAGATGACTGGGAAGGATTTGACATTGGAGAAAAAACAATAGAAATGTTTAAAGAAAACTTAAAAGGAGCAAAAACAGTAATTTGGAATGGACCAGTAGGACTATTTGAATTTGATCAATTTGCTATAGGAACAAATTCAATAGCTCAAGCATTGTCAGAATTAGAAGGAGCAAAAACAATAATTGGTGGTGGAGATTCAGCGGCTGCAGTAGAAAAAGCAGGATTAGCAGATAAAATGACACACATATCAACAGGTGGAGGAGCTTCGCTAGAATTTTTAGAAGGTAAAAAGCTACCAGGAGTAGAATGCTTATTAGATAAATAGAAAATCGCTGGAAGGATAATAAATAAAATTCGTATAAATCTAGAGATATTGGAGATGACGAAGAAGTAAAAAAAGTAGTAGAGGCATGTAAAACAAATCATATACCATAAGAATAGGAGTAATATGGAAATTATAATAGGAAAAACAAGTGGTTTTTGTCATGGAGTAAAAAATGCAGTAATCAAAGCAAAAGAAGAACTGGAGCAATCTAAGGAAAAAGTGTACTGCTTAGGAGAATTAGTTCATAATAAAGATGTAATAATTACTTTACAAAAAAAAGGTCTAATCTTTATAGATAAATTAGAGGAAGCAAAAGGAAAAACAATAATAAGAGCACATGGAACAACAAAGGAAACCTATAAAAAAGCTAAAGAGCTGAAATTAGAACTAAAAGATTTAACATGCCCAAAAGTATTAAAAATCCATGACATAGCAGAAGAATATTCTAAAAATGGATATTATATATTTTTAGTAGGAATAAAAAATCATCCAGAGACAATAGGAAATTTTAGTTTTTGTGGAGAAAACTCCAGCTTAATAGAAAATATTTGCGATTTAGAACAAGAGGTTACAAAATTTCAAAAAACAAAAATAAAAAAGCTCTTTTAATTTCTCAAACAACATTTAATTTAAGAAAATTTGAAGAAATAACAGAAACATTAAGAAAAATGCTAGAAGATGAAGAACTAAAAGTAATAAATACAATTTGTCTATCAACAGAGTTAAGGCAAAAAGAAACAGAGAATTTGTCACAAAATGTTGATTTGATGTTGATAATTGGCGGAAAAAACAGTTCAAATACTAATAAATTATATGATATTTCAACAAAATATTGTAGAAATGTTATTTTTGTGGAAAGTTTAGAAGATATAAACATTTCATTTATAGAACAATTTGAAAAAATTGGAGTGATGGCAGGAGCTTCAACTCCACAAGAAAGCATAGATAAAATAGTTAATTTTATAAAACAGGAGGCGTAGTGAAAATGCGTAGAAAAGTAATTGCAGGAAACTGGAAAATGAATATGCTTCCAAATGAAGCAATTGAATTTATTCAAAGTTTAGCAGAAAAAGTAAAACACTCAGAACATGAAGTAGTTTTATGTGTTCCATATACAGATATTTTTTATAGTGTTTTAAACACACAAGGAACAAATATAAAAATTGGAGCACAAAATATGCACTGGGAAGAAAAAGGTGCCTATACAGGTGAAGTATCAGCTGAAATGCTAAAAGCAGTAGGAGTTGAATATGTAATAATAGGTCACTCTGAAAGAAGACAATATTTTGCAGAAACAGATGAAACTGTTAATAAAAAATTAAAAAAAGCATTATCAGTTGGATTAAAACCCATAGTATGTGTTGGTGAAACTTTAGAGCAAAGAGAACAAGGAATAACAATCCAAGTAATTACAGGTCAAACTGAAAAAGCATTAGATGGATTAGAACCAGAACAGGTAGAAAAAGTAATAATAGCATATGAACCAATCTGGGCAATAGGAACAGGAAAAACAGCTACTAAAGAAGATGCAAATGATGCAGTAAGGCAAATAAGGAAAAAAATTGCCGAAAAATATGGACAAAACACAGCAAATGGAGTTATAATACAATACGGCGGTAGCGTAAAAGCTGCAAATGCCAAAGAATTATTTGAAATGTCTGATATAGATGGAGGCCTTGTTGGAGGAGCAAGTCTAAAAGTAGAAGAATTTTCAAATATAGTAAATTATAATTAATAAACACAAGGAGAGAAGGTAAAAAAATGGAAAAGAAACCAGTAATGCTAATGATATTAGATGGATTTGGTATAAATGAAAATAATGATGGAAATGCAGTAGCACTTGCCAATAAACCTAATATAGATAAACTAATGAAAAAATATCCAACTGCTGTAGGGCATACTAGCGGATTAGATGTAGGATTACCAGATGGACAAATGGGTAACTCAGAAGTAGGTCATACAAACATAGGAGCAGGAAGAATAGTATATCAAGAGTTAACCAGAATAACAAAATCAATTGAAGATGGAGATTTCTTTTCAATACCAGAATTCATAGAAGCAATTGAAAATTGTAAAAAATACAATTCAAAATTGCATATAATGGGATTAGTTTCAGATGGAGGAGTACACAGCCATATTCGCCATTTATATGGATTACTAGAAATGGCAAAAAGAAGAGACTTTGAAAATGTTTATATACATTGCTTTTTAGACGGAAGAGATACACCACCATCATCAGCTGATGAATATATAGCAGAATTAGAAAACAAAATGAGAGAAAAAGGACTTGGAAAAATAGCAAGCCTATCAGGTAGATTTTATGCAATGGATAGAGACAAACGATGGGAAAGAGTGGAAAAATGTTATAATGCTCTAGTAAATGGAGAAGGAGTAAAAGCAGGTTCAGCTATTTCAGCAATAGAAAATTCATATCAAAAAGAGGTGTTTGATGAATTTGTAGAGCCAACAGTTATATGTAATGGAGAAACTCCAATTGCAACAATTGGAGAGCATGATTCTGTAATTTTCTTTAATTTCAGACCAGACAGAGCAAGAGAAATAACAAGAAGTTTAGTAGATAATAATTTTGATGGATTTGAAACTAAACCTTTAGACTTATATTTTGTATGTTTCACAAGCTATGATGAAACAATGCCAAATGTAAAAGTAGCATTTAAAAAAGAACCAATAGTAAACACATTTGGAGAAGTAGTTTCAAAAAATGGATTAACACAGCTACGTATTGCAGAAACAGAAAAATATGCACATGTTACATTCTTTTTTAATGGAGGAGAAGAAAAGCAATATCCAGGAGAAGACAGAATATTAGTACCATCTCCAAAAGTAGAGACATATGATATGAAACCAGAAATGAGTGCATATGAAGTAACAGACAAAGTCATAGAAGCAATACAAGCTAACAAATATGATACTATAATTCTAAATTTTGCAAATCCAGACATGGTAGGACATACAGGAAATTTAAATGCAGCAATAGCAGCAGTAGAAGCAGTAGATAAATGTGTAGGAAGAATTGTAGAGGAAATGCTAAAAAAAGATGGAACAATACTTATGACTGCAGATCATGGAAATGCAGAACAAATGGTAGATTACAAAACAGGAGATCCACATACAGCTCATACAACAAATCCTGTACCACTTGTATTAATCAGTAGCAATAAAGATTATAAAATTAAAGATGGAAAACTAGCTGATTTAGCTCCAACACTTTTAGAATTAATGAACATAGAAAAACCAGCAGAAATGACAGGAGAAAGCTTATTAATAAAATAATAAGAAAAAAAGCATAACTAAAAAATAAAATTTTAAATGCACGCATACGAAAATAAGTATATGCCAAATAAAAATTCAAGAAAATAAAAGGATAAACATATGCTAAAAAATACTAAAAATATAAGAAAAAGATATGAAGAAATACAAAGAAAAATATTCTATATGATACCTGAAAAATGGGATGAAGTTTATTTATATGCATCTATAGTAGAAAGGTTAGGTGCACTTCAAACAGGTGAACTATTTTTCTATTATATACCAAAGGGATTAATAAAAAGAAAACCTATAAATGTTTATGAAATACCTGGCAAATTCAATATTGATGAAGAAGAATATATGAAACTTGTTGAAATACTTTATAAAAATATTAAGGCTTTAAGGGAAGAATTTAAAAAATCTAATCAAAGAGTATGGAGCAATTTAACAATAATTATACGAAAGTCAAAATTTAGAGTTGAATATAATTACGATAATTTGCAAAACAGTTTATATAATAATTATGAAAGACATGTGATTTGGAGATATAAATATCTAAATCAAGGAATAGAATATTGTAATAAAGAAGAACGAAATATTCTGCAAAGGTATTTAAATGGAACTAAACAATTAAGTAGTGATGAAGCATATGAAGAAGGCATATATATTAAAGATATTAAAAATATTGTTGATTATGAAACAGCTGGATATGAAAGCATACAAAATGTAGAATATGTATCAAGCAAAAACGAACAAAAAGCAAGAAATCAAATTCTGTACAAAAAGTAGTTAAATATCAAATTGAAGGAAACTTCAATTGTAGATATAAATAAAACAATGGAAGGAGTAATTAAAATGATTTATTCAAAAGAATTAGAAGAAATGTGCCATGTTGCAAAAGGTGTAGACCATGGACCAGCACCAATCCCAGAAGAAGGAAAATGGGTAAAAGCAAAAGAAATAAAAGACATATCAGGATTAACACATGGTATTGGATGGTGTGCACCACAACAAGGAGCATGTAAATTAACATTAAATATAAAAGAGGGAATAATACAAGAAGCATTAGTTGAAACAATAGGGTGTTCAGGAATGACACATTCAGCTGCTATGGCAGGAGAAATATTAGTTGGAAAAACTATTCTTGAAGCATTAAATACGGACTTAGTATGTGATGCTATAAATACTGCTATGAGAGAATTATTCTTACAAATAGTTTATGGTAGAAGCCAAACTGCATTTTCAGAAGGAGGACTTCCAATAGGAGCAGGGCTTGAAGATCTAGGAAAAGGACACACAAGCCAAGTTGGAACAATTTATTCAAGTTCACTAAAAGGACCTAGATATTTAAATCTAGCAGAAGGATACATAGTAGAACTAGGATTAGACAAAGATGACCAAATAATTGGTTACAAATATGTTCATTTAGGAAAAATGATGGATAACATCAAAAAAGGAATTGAGCCAATGGAAGCAATTGAAAAAGCTTCTGGAACATATGGAAGATTTAACGAAGCAGTTAAAAAAATTGACCCAAGAAAAGAATAAGATTTTTATAAAATAACCATATAGTAAACAACAAATAAGCAAAGTCGAAAGACTAATAGAACTTAAAAATTAAGGAGGAATAAAAATGGCAGTAACATTTGAAAGTTATGAAAGAAGAATAGACCAAATTAAACCAGTAATGGAAAAATACGGAATAAAAGATTTCGAAGATGCATTAAAAATATGCACAGACAAAGGATTCAACCCATATGAAATAGTAAAAGGAGTACAACCAATTTGTTTTGAAAATGCAGCTTGGGCATATACTCTAGGTGCAGCAATAGCAATCAAAAAAGGATGTACAAAAGCTGCAGATGCTGCAAAAGCAATAGGAGAAGGATTACAAGCTTTTTGTATACCAGGATCAGTTGCTGATGACAGAAAAGTAGGATTAGGACATGGAAACTTAGGTTCAATGTTATTATCAGAAGAAACAAAATGTTTTGCATTCTTAGCAGGGCATGAAAGTTTTGCAGCAGCTGAAGGAGCAATTGGAATTGCAAAATCAGCTAACAAAGTAAGAAAAGAACCACTAAGAGTTATATTAAATGGACTTGGAAAAGATGCAGCACAAGTAATTTCAAGAATAAATGGATTTACATATGTAAAAACAGACTTTGATTTCTTCACTGGAAAAGTAAATGTAGTAGAAGAAATCGCATATTCAGATGGAGAAAGAAGCAAAGTAAGATGCTATGGAGCAAATGATGTTAGGGAAGGTGTAGCAATCATGTGGATGGAAGATGTTGATGTATCTATCACAGGAAACTCTACAAACCCAACAAGATTCCAACATCCAGTAGCAGGAACATACAAAAAAGAAAGAATAGAAGCGGGAAAGAAATATTTTTCAGTAGCTTCAGGTGGTGGAACAGGAAGAACACTTCATCCAGACAATATGGCTGCTGGACCAGCTTCATATGGTATGACAGATACAATGGGAAGAATGCATTCAGATGCACAATTTGCAGGAAGCTCATCAGTACCAGCTCATGTTGAAATGATGGGATTAATAGGAATGGGAAATAACCCAATGGTTGGCGCAACAGTAGCAGTTGCAGTAGCTGTAGAAGAAGCTATGACTAAATAATTTTATGAATAAAGCAAAATGTTATAGATAGAAAAAATAATTTATCAAACTAAAACAAAAAAGTGGCTTTGCCACTTTTTTAATATGGAAAAATATAAATATCAATATTATAATTGAAAAAAACTAATATATGTAGTAAAATATACATATTATAAAAGAAGGGAAATCAAGAAATGTCTAAATTTTTCGTTAATCGAGAAAATCTGCAAGACGAAAAAATAATAATAACAGGAAAAGACGTAAACCATATAAAAAATGTTTTAAGAAAAAACCTAGAGGATACACTACAAATATGTGATGCACAAAGTGGAGAGAATTTTCTATGTGAAATAGAAGAAATGTCAAATGAAAAAATCATATGTAAGATAATAGAAAATTTAGAAAATGAGAGTGAGCCAAACACATATATACACATATACCAAGGTTTACCAAAAGCAGATAAAATGGAATTAATAATACAAAAATCCGTAGAACTAGGAGTATCAGAAATAACACCAACCAACATGTTACGTTGCATAGTAAAATTAGACTCTAAAGATGCAAGAAAGAAAGTAGAAAGATGGCAAAAAATTTCAGAAGTTGCAGCAAAACAATCAGGAAGAGATATAATTCCAAAAATAAACAGTATATGTAATTTTAATGAAATAATAAATCAATGTAAAGAATATGACGCAATACTATTAGCTTATGAATGTGAAAAAGAAAACAAATTAAAAAATGAAATAGAAAAAATAAAAAAGTTACAATCAAAAAAAGAAAGACTAAGAATAGCAATAATAATAGGACCAGAAGGTGGTATATCAGCAGAAGAAATAGAAATAGCAAAACAAAATGGAATCAAAATAATAACATTAGGAAATAGAATTCTAAGAACTGAAACAGTAGCACTAAATATATTAAGTATATTAATGTATGAACTTGAATAAAATGGAGGAAAATAATGAAAATTAAAAAGCAAAAAGAAAAAAATAAAAATAAATTAAAAGAAAACCTAACTATTGAAGAAACAAAAACAAGAAAAAAGTATAAAATAAATTTATTCGTATGTTTATTTTTCGCAATAATAATTGAAGCATATTTTATAACTTCAAATGTAATTTATGCATCAACAACAACACAAAATTTTGATTTATATGTAAAAATATCATATATGGTATTTATATTTACTGCAATAGTAATGTTTGAAGTTGCATATAAAAAAGAAGATAACAATTTTGTAATAAATGGAATAGAAATTGGATTATTAGGACTACATATATTATTAGTAGGGAAAAATGTAACATTATTTAAAAAAAGCGAAGAATTATACATTTTATCAACTTCATATATATGGCCAATATATTATTTTTTAAAAGCATTAATAATTTATACTAATGAAAACAAAAGAAGGCTAAAGCAAATTTCAGATATAGCAGAAATAGTAAAAGAAGAAAAACCGACCAAAAAGCTTGCTAAAAAGAGAAAAAAGTAGTAAAATAGTAAAAAGCATAAAAAATAAAATTAATTTCTATTAAAAGGACAGAGCTGTACTTTTCTAAAACAAAAAACGAAAAGGAGGAAATTTTATGCAATTAGTAAACATAGGATTTGGAAACATAGTTTCAGCAGATAGAATTATAGCCATAGTAAGTCCAGAATCAGCACCTATAAAAAGAATGGTGCAAGAAGCAAAAGATAACAAAACAGCAGTGGATGCAACATGTGGAAGAAGAACAAGAGCAGTATTAATTATGGACTCTGGAAATATCATATTATCAGCAGTACAACCAGAAACAGTAGCAGGAAGAATAGATAAAAACATAGCAGAGGAAGATGAATAAAAAGGGAGGATATAATCATGATTGTAAAACCTACAGTAACTGAATTACTAACAAAAGCTAAAAACAGATATGAATTAGTAATAGCTACATCAAGAAGAGCAAGACAAATCGCAAATGGTGATAAACCATTAACAGATGTTAATGAAGTATCACCAGTAACACTAGCAGCAAATGAAATTGCAGAAGGAAAAGTAAAAATAGTAAGAAAAGAAGAAAATAAAAACGGAGAAAAAAAAGATGAGTAAAAAAAATATAATTGCTTTATCAGGAGATTTAGCAGCAGGAAAAGGAACCGTTTCAGAATTACTAATAAAAGATTTAAATTATGGAATTTATAGAAATGGAGCATATGTAAGAAAACTAGCAGCAGATATGGGACTAAACATAACAAGTTTTAATGAATATCTATCAGAGCATCCTGAGATAGATATACAGATTGAAAAAAGTGCGGCTGAATATGCTAAAAATCACGACAATTTTATAATAGATGCAAGGCTTGGCTGGTACGCAGTACCAGAATCATTTAAGGTGTACTTAAAAGTTGATATAGATGTGGGTGCAAAAAGAGCTTTTGAAGATGAAAAACGAAAAAAAACAGAAAGTTTTGCAACAGTTGAAGAACAAAAACAAGACATGATAAAAAGATTCAATTCAGAAAATGAAAGATATTGGAACTTGTACCATGTTCATAAGGAAGATATGTCAAACTATGACTTAGTTATTGACACGACAGATAAAACACCAGAAGAAGTTGTAGAAATAATAAAAAGAGAATATTTTAAATGGTTAGAAAAATAATTTATAAAATAAAGGAAGGGTCCACCGTAAAAAGTGGGTTCTTCCTTACATTTGAATTTTATGAGGAGAACCAAAATGATAGCAGAAGTAATAATAGATAGAACCGCAAAAAAACTAAATAGAACTTTTGACTATAACATTCCGGAGGATTTAAGTGATTTAGTAATAATAGGCAGCAAAGTATTAGTACCATTTGGAAAAACGAAAATAGAAGAAGCTTATGTTATAGGAATAAAAGAAAAGTCAGACTTTGAAGTAAAAGACATAGCAAAAGTAGAACATAACTTAAGTAACAAACAAATACGACTTGCAAAATGGATGTCAAAGAAATACTTCTGCAATGTGTCAGAATGTATAAAGTTAATGTCAGCGCCAGGTAGCAAACAAAAAAAAGAAGTTAAAGACAAAAAAATAAGCATAATATACTTAAAAAAAGACATTGAAGAAATAGAATTTGAAATACAAACTGGAAAAATAAAATCGGAAAAACAAAAAAGGGCATTAGAATTCTTAAAAGTAAATGAAGGAGCTACATCAGCAGAAGTAGAAATGTTTACAGATTGTTCAAAAGCAATTTTAAAAACACTCGAGAAAAATGGGTATATAGAATTTGTAGAAAAAAAAATAGAAAGAAATCCTTTAGAAAACAAACAAATAGAAAGAACAAACAAGCTAGAATTAACAGAAGAGCAAGAAACAGCATTCAGCAAAATAAATAGTGCAATACAAGAAGATAGATACGAAGAATTTTTATTATATGGAGTAACAGGCTCAGGAAAAACAGAAGTATATATGCAACTGATAGAAAAAGTATTAGAAAAAGGGAAAACAGCAATAATGCTAGTGCCAGAAATATCATTAACACCTCAAACTATAAACAGATTCATATCTAGATTTGGAAAAGAAAAAATCGCAGTATTGCATAGCAAATTATCAATGGGAGAAAGATATGATGAATGGAATAAAATAAAAGAAGGCAAGGCAAACATAATAATTGGAGCAAGGTCAGCTATATTTGCACCAACAGAAAATATAGGAATAATAATAATAGATGAAGAACATGACAGCTCATATAAATCAGAATCAAGCCCAAGATACAATGCAAAAGAAATCGCAAGTATTTTAGGAAAATATGGAAACTTTCCAGTACTTCTAGGAAGTGCAACTCCAGATATAACAACTTATTATAAAGCACAAAAAAATCAAATAACAAAATTAACCTTAACTAAAAGAGCAAACAATTCCAGACTACCAGAGGTACAAATAATTGACCTAAAGCAAGAATTAGCACAAGGTAATAGATCAGTATTAAGTAAAGCTTTATATGAGGAAATAGAAAAAAACCTTAAAAATAAAAAACAAACAATCTTATTTTTAAATAGAAGAGGATTTTCAACATTTATAATGTGTAGAGAATGTGGGTATACTGTACAATGCAAAAATTGCAATATAAGCATGACATATCATAGATTTGAAAACAAACTAAAATGTCACTATTGTGGATATGAAGAAAAAGTAGTAACTACATGCCCAAAATGTAAAAGCTCAAAAATAAGAT
This sequence comes from uncultured Clostridia bacterium, assembly GCA_944393315.1. Classification (GTDB taxonomy): domain Bacteria; phylum Bacillota; class Clostridia; order TANB77; family CAG-508; genus CAG-269. Next base: position 4,701 of record CALXZT010000014.1, on the reverse strand, counting down.
ATTTTGGAACAGGAACACAAAAAATAGAAGAAGAAGTACACAAAATATTTCCAAGTGCAACAACAATAAGAATGGATGTAGATACAGTAACAAAGAAAAATTCACATGAAGACATTTTAGAAAAATTTAGAGATGAAAATATAGATATATTAATAGGAACACAAATGATAGTAAAAGGGCATCATTTTCCAAATGTGACATTAGTTGGTGTAATAGCAGCAGATACAAGTTTAAATATAGATGATTACAGAGCAAACGAAAGAACATTCCAAATATTAACACAAGTAGCAGGAAGAGCAGGTAGGGAAAAATTGCCAGGGAAGGTAATAATTCAAACATACAATCCAAACAACTTTAGCATAGACTTGGCTCAAAAGCAGGACTATGACAAATTTTATAATATCGAAATAGCTTTAAGAAAGCAGTTGAAATATCCACCATTTTGCGATATAATTGTAATTAGTTTTACAGGAACAAACCAAAAGGAATTAATATCGACAAGTAGCTATGTATACGAATTTCTTAAAAATAAAATGGACAAGCAAAAATTTAGTATTTTTAAACCAGTGCCATCTCCAATAGACAAAATACAAAACAAGATAAGATGGAGAATGATATTAAAAGGTAAAATGACAAGACAAGTGTATGAAGATATAAATGATTGTCTAGCAAATGTATACAGCAAAAACATAAGAAACACAAAAATATGGGCAGATATTAATCCAAATAACATGATATAAAAATTGGGGGGAATAAGATGGCAATTAGAAAAATAAGAGAAGAAGGAGACGAGATTTTAAAGAAAAAATCCAGACCAGTTGACGAAGTAAATGAAAAAATACAAGAACTAATTGATGATATGCTAGAAACAATGTATAAAGCAAATGGAGTAGGCCTGGCTGCTGTTCAAGTTGGGGTATTAAAACAAGTTATAGTCATAGATGTAGATGGTGAAAGTGAACCACTTATTTTAATAAATCCAAAAATATTAAAAGAAAAAGGTCAGCAAGAGGTTGAAGAAGGCTGTTTAAGTTTTCCAAATAAGTTTGCTAAAGTAATAAGACCAGCCGAAATAACAGTCGAAGCATTAGACAGAAACGGAAAAACATTTAAAGTAAAAGCAAAAGAGCTTTTAGCACAAGCAATAAGTCATGAAATAGATCATTTAAATGGGATTGTATTTATTGATAAAATTTTACCAGGAACTCTTGAATATGTAGATCCAAATAAAAACAAAAAAGAATAATAAAAGTTGAAATAATAATTGAAAGGAGATATGTTAGCACTAGTGTTAACATAGAAAAAGTATATGGAAGCAAAAGATAATGAAAATAAGATTGAAAAAATAGAAAAAGATGTAAACCAAAATGAAAAGACTATAAATGAGCAATTAGAAGAAAGTCAATCAAAATCAATTGAAAAACCAAAACAATCAGCAGAAGAAATAATTAAAGAAAAAAATGCTAAAGATAAACCAAAAAGCAATACTATTGTAAGAGTTTTAAAAAGAATATTAATAGTTATTATATTATTATTACTAGCAATATTTATACTAGATACTTCAAAATATTATAAAAATGATGATATAACAGATAGAACTAATGTAATAATAAATAATAATAATGTAACATCAAGGCTGAAAGAAGATATAATAATTGAAAATGAAGAAATATTTATGTCTATGAGTGATATAAAAAATTTCTTTGACAATTATATATATGAAGAGACCACACAAAACAGAATAATTACAACATATGATGAAAACATTGCAGAGGTTTATTTTTCAGGAAACCACATGAATGTAAATGATACAGTTCAAAGAGTAGATGCTGTTGCAACAGAAATAGATGGGAAAATTTACTTACCTATTTCAGAATTAATAAATGTATATAATATAGAATTAGAATACATAGAAGATACAAACATAGTAACAATTGATTCATTAAAAAAAGAGCAAATAAAAGCAGAAGCTTCTAAAAATATATCTGTTAAAGATTATGCAAAATATTTATCAAGAACAGTAGACAAAGTAGAAGAAGGAGATACTTTAATTATAATTTCCAAAAAAGAGAATGGTTGGACAAAAGTAAGAACACAAAATGGTAAAATAGGATTTGTAAAACAAACTTCTTTAACTAACGAAATTGTTGTAAGAGAAGAGCAAGAAGAAGAACCTCAAATAGACAGAAAAATAAATATGTTTTGGGATTATTATTCAGAATATGCAAAAGCACCAGACAGAAGCGGTGAAACAATCGATGGAGTAAATGTAGTATCACCAGCATTTTTCTACATAGATTATCAAGGAAACTTTCAGGAAAAAGTCGGCGAGTCAGGCGAAAGTTACATAGAGTGGGCACATGAAAATGGATATAAAGTATGGCCAATGATTTCAAATGCTGAAGCTCAAAGCATAAAATCAACAAGAAAAGAAGATTCATCAAATATTTTAAAAGTTACATCAGAAATTATGAACAGTTATGAATTAAGAAAGGAATTAATTCAAAGCATTGTAGATGTATGTGAAAAATATGACTTAGATGGTATAAACATTGATTTTGAATATATGTATGAAAAAGATAAAGATTTATATTCTAGATTTATAATAGAATTAGAACCACGTATGAAAAACTTAGGAGTAGTATTATCAGTTGATGTGACTGCCCCAGATGGTTCACCAAACTGGTCTTTATGTTTTGATAGAAACGTTATTGGAGAAGCAGCAGATTATATAGTATTTATGGCATATGATCAATATTCAAGTAGCACAGTTGGAACAACAGCAGGTTATAATTGGGTAGAAAATAACATATTAAAATTTATAGGGACTCAATGTGAAGTTGACCCAGAAAAAATAATATTGGGAATTCCATTTTACACTAAAATATGGACAGAAACATCTGATGGAGATATTTCAAGTAGAACAGTTACAATGAAAAATATAGAAAATGTGCTTCCAGACGATGTAGAAAAAATATGGGATGATGACTTAAAACAATATTATGTTGAATATGAATCAGATTCAAGCATCAAAAAAATGTGGATAGAAGACCTAGAATCAATAAAAGCCAAAGTATCATTAGTAAATAAATATAATTTAGCAGGTGTGTCAGCTTGGGAAAAAGACCAAGAACTAGAAGGTGTATGGGAAGTTATAAAAGAAACACTTGAAGAATAAATATATTATAGTATTTATAAAAAACTCTAGATATTATTTTACATCTAGAGTTTTTGTATTAAATTTTTTCTCATTAAAATAGCATTATCAGTATTATTGTAATATTTTTTTCTAAGACCATAAGCTTTAAATCCATATTTTTCATATAATTTAATTGCAGTAATATTTGATTCACGCACTTCTAGATTAAGAGCTTTTAAGTTTAAAGATAAAGATAAATTAATCAAAGCTTGTAAAAGTAAAGAACCAATTTTTTGACTTCTAAATTTTTTATGTACAACAATATTAGAAATATCTGCTTCATCAAGGACAGGAATAATCCCAGCAAACCCAACAATTTTATTATCAATTTTAGCAACTAGATATTTGGAATTAATATTTTCAAGTTCACCTTTTAAAATGTTATAATTCCAAAAATCATCAAAATCAGATTCTAAATTATTAGCAATTAAATCTAAATCTTTAATTTGCATAGTGGAGATATTTATATTATAATTTGGCATATTTAAAATCCCTTCAATTTATTTTGATTTAGCTCATACTTTCAATAAAAAAGTTTAACTTATACTAATTTTTTTCTCTGGCACGCTCGGCCTGAGATTTACGAAGATATACTGGAAGCAAATCTTCTTTTCTACTTAAATTAAAAGCATTTAAGCCAGCAATTCCTAAAGAATAACTACTAATTTCATTATGAGTAGAAAATGTAGCGTTATTTAATGATAAGCTTAAAGTACTTTGGTGAGCAATTGCACCATCCCCAACAAATCGAATATTATCAAACTGTTTTAGCTGTTTAATTATTTCATTAACATTTTTACATTCTGCTGGAATTATACTTAAAGGTGTATCAGATAAAGTAGAATAAAGCTCAAAATATAAATTATCATTTTTAGCATCAATTAAAGAACAGATAAATGAGGGGCGTTCCTCATTTAAAAGCACATTATATACTAAGGATTCAAGAGAAGTTATACCAATAGCAGAAATTTTTAAACTATCAACAAAAGACATAACAGTTGCAACACCAATACGAATTCCTGTAAAAGAACCAGGACCTTTATCACAAACTAATAAATCTATATCACAAAGACTCAAATTTGTTTCTTTCAAAGTTTGAGCTATAATTGGTATTATTTTTTCAGAATGATTTTTAGTATCATTTAAAATATTTTCCTTAACTAATTTTGTATTATCAAGTATTGAAATACTACAAAGGTTACTAGATGTATCTATACTTAATATTTTCATAACTTAAAACCTTCTTTCTTTAAATAAACAATATAATGTTACCATAAAATTAAATAACTTTCAATAAATAAGTTTATTTACATGGAAATTTTGAGAAAAAAATTTTATAAATTTTTCTAAAATAACTTGACACTATTTCGTTCCAAACCAAACTTGACTATTGTCTATAAAGATGAAATTACACTAAAATTTACAATAAAAACTTGCTAACAAAAGTCAATAGTTTTTTATAAAATTTTTTTAATTATTTTAAAAAGAAATTTAAATATGAC
>CALXZT010000013.1 GCA_944393315.1 uncultured Clostridia bacterium | reverse complement strand
CAGAGAATTTGTATTTATAAAATGTGGATTGACTTTTGTGCAAAAGTCAATTTTTTTATTTTTGATAAGTTAAAAAATAAACTTTAAATTTCAGAAAAAAATTGGCTAAAGAAAATTTTGGAGGTGTTTTATATAAAACAAGAATTACCAATTAATGAACAAATAAGAGCAAGAGAAGTTCAACTAATAAGTGATAATGGGGAAAAGTTGGGAACAGTGCTAATCAATAAAGCATTAGAAATAGCATATGAAAAAAAACTAGACTTAGTTTTAGTTGCACCAAACTTAGTTCCACCGGTTTGCAAAATAATGGATTATGGAAAATACAAATTTGAGCAAGCAAAAAGAGAAAAAGAAGCAAAGAAAAAGCAAAAAGTGCAAGAAACTAAAGAAATAAGAATAACACCAAATATTGAAGAACATGACTTTGGATTTAAGGCAAAAAATATTAGAAAATTCATAGAAGATGGAAACAAAGTTAGAATCACAGTAAGATTTAGAGGAAGAGAAGTAAACAATATCAAAATGGGTGAAAACGTATTAAACAAATTCATTCAAAACTTAGAAGATGTTGCTGTACTCGAAAAAGCACCTAAATTAGAAGGTAAAAATTTGTTTATTATACTAGCTAAAAAAGCTTAATAATATAAATAAAATCACGAAAGGGGTAATTAATATGCCAAAATTAAAAACAAATAAAGCAGCAAAGAAAAGATATTCTTTAACAGCTACAGGAAAAGTAAAAAGAACAACAGCTAATAGAAGACATTTATTAGCAAATAAGACCAAAAGGCAAAAATTATCAAGCAGACGTCCAGGAGCGTATGCTGACAAGACATGTGAAAACACAATTAAAAAATTAATGCCATATGGTGGATAATAAATAGGAAAAGGAGTGAAAATAAATGGCAAGAGTAAAAACAGCAAAAATTACAAGAGCAAGACATAAAAAAGTATTAAAACAAGCAAAAGGATACTATGGTGCAAAGCATTATAGATTCAGAAATGCAAATCAAGCAGTATTAAAATCATTATCATATGCATATGTTGGAAGAAAAGACAAAAAAAGTGATTTCAGAAAATTATGGATTACAAGAATCAATGCTGCAGCAAGAATGAATGGTTTAACATACAGCAAACTAATCGCAGGATTAAAAAAAGCTAATGTTACAATTAATAGAAAAATGCTTGCAGAGATAGCAGTGAGTGATGAAAAAGCATTTGCTGAAATAGCTGAAATAGCAAAAAAAGCCTAATTAAATTAGTACATTAAAAACGGTAATTGTGGCAAATAGCACAAACCGTTTTTATTTATTTTATATGAAACAATACATGAAACTAAAAATAGTTCTATAAAAGATATAATAGTAGTTTTATAAAATTTTAGTCATAAATCAAAATTAATAAGCATATACATATATGTAGACAAGTTAAAGGGGGAATATATATGTATAAAATTATTAAGAGATTAAAAGACAAGGAAAGACTAAGAAAAAATAAAAGAAATGATAAAATTTTAAATTTAGTAATAACTATGTTTATAAGTTTTTCACTTTTAAATGTATTTTTGATTTTTAATTTTATGAATCTATTAAATACTATGGGAACAATATAAAAGAAAAGGAAAGATATATAGAAAATGAATTTAGCAAATAATTGGAAAGATTATGAAATTCTAGACATGGCAAATGGAACAAAACTAGAAAGATGGGGAAATGTTATATTATCTAGACCAGACCCACAAATAGTATGGAAACAAAAAACTTTTCCAGAAAAATGGAAACAGGTAAATGCAACTTACCATAGAAGTAAAACTGGTGGAGGAGTTTGGGAATACAAAAAACAAATGCCAAAAGAATGGCAAATTAAATATAAAGATTTAGTGTTTAATATTAAGCCAATGGGATTTAAACATACAGGATTATTTCCAGAGCAAGCAGTTAATTGGGACTGGATGAAAAACAAGATAAAAGCTGAAAAAAGAGAAATAAAAGTATTAAACTTGTTTGCATATACAGGTGGAGCAACAGTGGCTTGCTTATCAGCAGGGGCAATTTGTACACATGTCGACAGTTCAAAAGGAATGGTAACATGGGCAAAAGAAAATGTAATAAGCTCAGGTCTTCAAGAAAAAAGTGTAAGGTACATAGTAGATGATGTTGTTAAATTTGTAAGTAGAGAAATTAGAAGAGGTAATAAATATGATGCGATAATTATGGATCCTCCATCATATGGTAGAGGAGCAAATGGTGAGGTATGGCAATTTGAAAACAATATTTATGATTTAGTAGAAATGTGTACAAAAGTATTATCTGATAACCCTCTATTTGTATTAATAAATTCGTACACTACTGGAATATCAAGTACAGTTTTGGCAAATATATTAAATTTGACTGTCACAAAAAAATATAAAGGACAAGTAGAATCAGGTGAAATAGGTTTGCCTATGACAAATTCAAAATTAATTTTACCTTGTGGAATTTATGGAAGATGGACTAAATAGTTAAACTTATAGTAGAAGGAGGTAGCTTAGTCAGAAAAATACTAAGTACAAATAAAGAAATGAATAAACTAAATGTAATATATGAAGATAACCATATAATTGTTGTAGAAAAAAAACCTAATATTCCATCTCAATCAGATAAAACCGAAGATATAGATATGCTTTCTATTGTAAAACAATATATCAAAGAAAAATATAACAAACCTGGCAATGTATATATTGGACTAATACATAGACTAGATAGACCAGTTGGAGGAATTATGATTTTTGCTAAAACTTCAAAAGCAGCAGCAAGGCTAAGTAATCAGATTAGAAACAAAGATTTTGGAAAAGAATACTTAGCGGTTGTAGATGGCAGAATAGATGAAAAAAATGGAACTTTGCAAGATTACCTATATAAAGATGAAAGAAATAATGTAAGTAAAGTAGTGAGTAAGGAAAAGAAAAACAGTAAATTAGCAAAGCTAGACTATGAAGTTTTAAAATATAATGAAATTAAAAATTTAACTCTTTTAAAAATACAATTACATACAGGAAGACATCATCAAATTAGAGTGCAATTATCTCACTTTGGACACAGCATATTTGGTGACCAAAAATATGGAACAAGAGGAAAAGGAAAACAAATTGCATTATGGGCTTATAAATTAAAAATACTTCATCCTATAACTAAAGAAGAGATGGTATTTGAATGTATTCCAGAACCTATTGGAACATGGTGCATATTAAAGTAAATAATTTTAAAAAGATCATCAAAAGGGAGAACTTAAATAAGGACAAAATTGTTCTTATTTGGTTCTTCCTTATTTTATTGATGTTTTGATAGCCCGATATGGTATAAAATTTTAATTCATTCTGTAGCAAAAATAAATTTTAGGAGGTTTTGAGTTATGAGAGAAATAACTTATCATAGGGAAGGAGATTATTTTATTCCTGCTTTATATTTAGCTGAGGATGAATACGAAAAAAATTATAATATTGGAAAATACGGTTATTTAAGACTAGAATATTTGAAAAAACATAAAAAGGCTGATTATACAATAATGTTTATGGATGGAACTTTAAGAAAACATATCATTGATACAGATAAACAAGCAAAAGCAAGATATGATATACTTATGAAACAGATGCTAGCGAAAAATCCTATTGATGAAAATTTGAAAGATACTGACCCGTTAAAATGGATTGGGCTTATGAATAATTATAAACATTGTGTCGAAGAAATTATATATTCTAAATTGATTAACTGTTAGTCAGTAAAAGGGTGAGTAAATTCTACTCACCCAAAAATATTATATAATTTTTGCAAATATTTAAACTATATGTTGATATTATATTTTATAATTTGTTATTATATATTTCTTTTTCAAGCAAAGATTCTAAAGAAACGGTTTTATTTAAAAAATCGTTAACCAATGTATCATTTGTTATTTGTAGAGGATTGGTTGTATTAAAATTATTAGCAACATTTGTATTAAATTGTTCTGTTTCAACAAAAAATTTTTTTTCCATATTGAACCTCCTAAATTTTGTCATAGTTTAATTTATTATTAGAATCTGAACTATGTAATAAATATTCTGACAGTTTAGTTAGATGTTTTTTGTGATTCATCATTTTAAATATTACACTTAAATCTTGATGATATTGTATATTATTTTCAATGTCAATTCTATTTCTTATATGAAGTAAATAATTTTCAATAAGTGAAAAAACATCTTTATTTTTTAATATAAAATTATATTTTCCACTCGATATTATATATTCATATTCTTTATTAAACTCATTAATAAACTTCTCTGAATATTTCTTAGGATTATTTACCGCAAAATAATATAATTTATTATTTAAAAAATTTCTCCATAACAAAACATAGTTTATTACTTCTGAATTTCTTTGACTAATATGTGTAGAATATACAAAATAGTTTTTGTTTTCATCTATATAAGTTTTTATTCTATCATTAAGTTTAAGAATATTGCATACTTCTACATCAGAGAAAATATCAATTATATTAGAAAAATCACCATCATAATCAGGGTAGCGACCATTTCTATCCTCAATATAAAAACTGTTAGAAACAATTTTTCCATTAAAGGTATAAATATTTGTAATTGTTTCAAACTCTTTATACATCATTATTTTAAATTCTTTAATAATAAATGCTTTCTTTTGTTCAGAATTTAAAGAAGTATTTTTAAATTTTTTATAATCATTAGTCATATAATATTTTAGACTTTTTGCCTTAAAATCATATTTAGCATAAATAGAATGATATTTATCTAGTTTTTTAAAGGCTTTAATATTATTTTCTAAATTATATATGTATTTATCTAACATATTTAAAGCACTTTCATAACCTACAATAGGTTCTATATAATTAGTTTTATCAAATAAAAAACTGATTACAAATACTTTTAAAAAACTTTCTGGATTAGTCTTAATAAAAAAGTTTTCTAATTTCTTTGTTATTAAAATTTTATCTATCATACTTTTAACTCCTGTTAATCATCATAATCCCTACCATCATCTTGCTCATAATCATCATAATCATCTTGTTCATAGTCATCATAGTATTGTCTATCTTCATATTGTTCTAAAGTTGGATTTCCATCCATTGATACATCATATACAAGTTCAGGATTATAATCACATAATTCTGGATCAACCCAATCATGTAATGTTGGATCTTCCCATGGGTATCTATCCTCAGTACATAGGAAATATGGTATTTTATCTTTTTGACATAAATTAGCCATTTCGCAAATAGAAGATAAACCATCAAAATCAGCAAGTATTACAGAAAACTCAGCTTCATTAGCCATTTTAGCTGCAGTTTGTGGGGTAGGGCAAGCTATTTTGCTTACTTTTCCAGTTTTGTAACCTTCTAGTGTTTTTCTAGTTCCATAATATTCATCTTCAACCATATCTCTTTGATAAAATCCGTTTCCACAAGCTGCAATATAACATTCATAACCTTGTCTTTCTAGCATACTAATAACCTCTGGCATAAGTTCGTGCAATATTTTGTTAGAACCGCAGCCATAAACTCCAGATGTATCAATAAAAAACTGAACATATCTTGCATCTCTTAAATCGTATTTATCACTTAATAATCTATAATTTTGATGTTTTAACATATGCCCAAGCATCTGTTTTTTATCATAGGTTTCTGAACCATCTTGTTTATCTATTCCAGCATGTTGTGCTGCAATTTTCTTTATAATTTCAAATATGTATTTTTTCAAATATTCTTGCCTGTTTTGACTCTTAAAATCATCTTGTTTTTTCTTTTTTTCTTCAAATAATTTTTCAACAGCTTGTTGTAAATCTTCTGGAGTAGTTTTGGGTTTGCTTTTACTAGGATTTTTGCCATCTGTTGTTATAAAATAATCTTCATCTTGTTCTTCTTCGGATTTTTTTTCCCCACTTTCATCTTTTTTAGAATCTTTTTTTGAAGAAGACCCTTTTGAAGAAGATTTTTTATCATCAGATTCTTTCTTTTCTTCACTAGAAGTTTGTTTATCTCCAGTCCCTGAACCATCACCTTTGCTACCAGTATTCTTACTAGATTCTAATTTCTTTTTTTCTTCTTCACCTTGTCCATCACCTTTGCCATTTTCACCAGTATTTTTTGTTTTCTTACTTTTGTTTTCTTTATCTGGATTTTCACCACCATCTACAGAGTTTGGAGAATCTTTAATTTCTTTAGATGCTTCATCTCCGCCATGTGTATCTTCTGTAGTCTTTGATGTAGCAGGTGCAACTTCTTGCGTTTGTGGAGCATCTTCTGGTGATTCAATAGGATCATTCTCTTTAGTTGGATCAACTTTTTCATGTTTTTTGCTTTTTTTTCTGGCTTGTTGTTCAAGTTCTGTAAATATTTTATTTATATCATATTGAAGAGTCATTATTATTCCTCCTAATCATAATCTCTACCATCATCACCATATTCTGTATCTGTATCATATTCTTGTTCGATTTCATCTTTTTGTTGACCTAAGAATGATTCTAAAGTATTAGGAGAAGCAGAATCTAAATAAACGAATGTATTTCCTTTATTCATAGCAATTCTAAACATTTTATCTCCCTCGATTTTTATTCCAAATCTTGTACCATCTTTTTTACTCTTATTTCCTGCCCATATAATACTATCTGCTTGTATTTCTTCATCTGATAATGAATATTCAAACCAGCCTTTATATCTATTGTAATAATCATCAAAATCCATATATTGACTAGCCATTTGTAATTGTTCTATTGTATCTATATCCACATACATTCTATCTTGTTCATTATCATCTGAATATAATCTAAAATTTCCTTTATTTCCATCTTGAAAAAGCTTAACCCAACCCTCTTGATTATTAGAAGTAATAGTAATATAACATCTTTCTAAATCAGGTAATTCAAATTCTAAATCTCCATTTTCCATTTCAGAAATTCGCTGTAAATCAGCTAATGACATTACATCTAATTCATCTAAATTGATATATTGAGATAATGCTTCTTCATCTATTTCTGTTCCTAAAACTTCTAAATCTTCAATGTATTGTCTGGCTTGTCTTATAGAAAAATTAGGACACTTATCATAAATATAACCTAAATAGTGATTTTCAGGTAATCCTAATATTTCTAAAAATAAATCTTTGCTAGGTCTAGGAACTTCAACTCTTTTACTTCTATTTATTAATGCTTCATCTATTTCTCTTTTGCCATTCGATGTAATAAAAGTATAAATTGGAAATTTTCCTTTTTCATATGTATCTGTACCAGTTGTTAGTCTTCCATTTTCTAAAAAATCTAATAAAAATGAATCAACTTCAGGTCTTGCTTTGTCTAATTCATCTATAACAAGGACTACAGGACTTTCTTGAGATTGTTGTAAAGCTTGTAATAATATACCAGCTTTAATTGAGCTGTCTGCATCTTGTTTCATTACACCTTCAATATTAACATCATATTGAAAGTTCTCTGTTCCCATTCTAGGAAAACATTGTACGAATTTTTCATCAGCACCAATCATTTGAGAAAAAGTCTCAGCTAAGAATGTTTTTCCAGCTCCAGATTTTCCTTGTAATAATAGTGTTGGAATACTCTTTTTATCTCTTTTTCCTGCTGCTTCAAATAATAGTACTATTTTTGCTAAATCTTCTGATGCAAAATACCCTAATTCCTTTAATCTTGATTGAGTTTCTTGTATTTTTTCTGACATAATTACACTCCTTTTATATTTACTCTTTTAATAAAATATATACTACATTTTGGAAATAAATCCCTTTTGCAATAATCATATCATAACAGCAAAAAAATAACAATTAAAATGGAATAACATTTTACAAATTTCTTGATTTTTATGTCAATCCGTGATATAGTATAGATGTCATTGGATATGACACTGAAAAATTGAATATTGATATTCCTCATTTTACTCATTTAGAGGAGCCATTAGAGTTAAAAGTGCCCGTTTTGTATGTTTTGTTGTAAGGGCGATGAATTTAATGAATAATAAGTGCTACAAATATCATGTTTGATTTACTCAGAAAACACATTTAAAAGTGAATAGTCTTAAAATCTGCTAAATTTTAAGGCAAAATTAAAAGTGCCAAAAGTAGTAATGCTTTAGGTTTGTTAAATAATGTTAAAAATAACTGATATTCACTTATTACTTGTGTCTGCAAGTAGATCAAACACCTTTAATCATTTATTGATTAAAGTGATAACGAAAAATTATTATGCAGGTATGCTTATATAATTTTTCAGTTTGTAGAAAACGAAACTTATTAGTTATTAGATTTCTTATGGTAATAAATATATAAGGTTTCGTTTTGATACAAAAAAGCGAAGCCTTTTTTGTATGTAGTAAAAATATTTAGGTACAAATATTTTTACTACGTAAGAGATATAAACAATTTATTGGTTATATCTCTCAAGAATAATAAACGAAGATTTATTATTCTTGTATCAAATATCAAATGTAATTTGGTATTTGATATGCCCTCCGCTAAGGAGCCCACGACATCTTTGCAGACGATAGTCTGAAAGTGTCATAGTGGGTTACACACTTTGAAAAAGTAGTGTAACTGCTTCGCAGATTTGCCATAGTAGATGATAACGTAAGCAAGGCAGAAATTATTTTTTGGGAAAGGCTTTGAAAATATCCCTCTCTTGCATACCTGCAAGAAAGGAAATGCACTTATGGAAAAAACAAATTATTCTGTTGCAAGAGTTGTAACTTATACAAAACAAAGCATTGGAAAAGCAGAAAGACACAATGAAAGAAAGAATACTAATTATTCCAATATAAATGTTGATTTAGAACAAACCAAAAATAATATTCATTACAAAACTTGCAACACAACTTACAACAAAAGATTAAAAGAACTGGTTGATGAGAATAAAATTTCATTAAGAGGACTTAAAGATAATGCTAAAGTATTTGATGAACTTATACTAGACATCAATTCAGATTATTTTGAAAAACACGGAGGATACGATTTTGCAAAGAAGTTTTATGAAGAAGCTTATCACTTTGCAGAAAAAGAATATGGTACAAATAATATAATCTCTGCTGTTATGCATGCAGATGAACAAAATATTGCATTAACTGAAGAATATGGTAAACCTATATATCACTATCATTTACACGTTATTGCACTTCCAGTTGTAAAAAAAGAAATAAAATATTCTAAAAGAACTAAAGATAAATCACTTGTTGGAAAAGTTAAAGAAACAATTATGCAAGTAAGTCATAGCAAAAAATGGAAAAGCCAAAAAGCTCTTGATAATGAAGGTAATGAAATTCTAAATGATAAAGGTAAGCCTATTTTAATTAAATCATATAGCCTACTTCAAGATAGATTTTATAAATATATGTCTGATAATGGATTTAGAGATTTTATAAGAGGTGAAAAAGGTTCTACTGCTGAACATTTAACTGACTTGGACTTTAAAGCAAAAAAAGAACAAAAAAAATTACAGGCAATTACTGATAAAGTAAAAGAGCAACAAACAAAATTTGCCGAAAATGCTTCTGCTATTGAAGAAACTGAAAAGCAAAAAAATCAAGTTCAACAAGAATTAAATGATATAAAGAAAGATGTTGATGACTACAAAAGTTATAAAGGCGACATTGATAATATTGATGTAGGAAAACCTAAAATATTTGGCAAAAAGGTTGAACTAGATAATGATGATTATCAAAATCTTGTTAAATATGCTAAAAAAGGTATAGTTGCAGATGTTGAAATTACAAAACTTAAAGATGAAAATACAAAATTAAAACACGATTTTAATGAGCTAAAGGAAAAGACCAGAGATTTTATTCGTGCAATTGCCTATGCTCCAACTAGAGTAGTTGATTTCTTTAAATCTCTATTTAAGGAAGAAGAACAAGAAAAACAAAGGAATCTAGAACTTGCTGAAAGGCAAAGGCTTGAAAAACTATATACACCTGCTGAAAGAGAAATACTAGCTAATATTACAGATTATGATAAAGCATATCTTAATCGTTTTGAAGGAGAAACTAGAGAAAGAGTTGAACGTGGCTTAATTGAAGAATACGAAAAAGAACGTAGATATCAAGAGAAAATAAACTCTCCTGAATATAAGAAAAGGAGGGCCGATAGAAATGCAAGATAATATAATTTATAGATTAGAATTAACAGATGAACAATATATATTTTTAGAGCAAGTAAAAAGAGAATATATTGAGAAATTAAGCAAAATGACTTTAGAAGAACGATTACAATATTTCAAAGAACATTATTGTTTAGAACAAAATTTGAACATTGAAAAAGAAATAAACGGCACAATATATAAAGTAAATGCCTATTTTAATGGACAAGCAGATGAAAGTGTTTTGAATACAATTTTTAGATTAACAAAAAAATCTTAAAATCACTTGAACTACTAAAACGAGTATGGTATTATGTGAATGACTACAAAATGATTTGTAATAATTTATATCATACTCGGCTGTCTGAAAGAAAGGAGAATGATAATGGGACAGTCAAATGATGATAGAATAACTGCTTTATACTGCCGTTTATCAAGAGATGATGAACAGCTAGGAGAAAGCAATAGTATAACAAATCAAAAATCAATATTAAGTAAATATGCAGAAAACAACAATTTCAAAAATATAAAGTTCTTTGTAGATGATGGCTATTCAGGAACAAGTTTTACAAGACCTGCTTTTATGGAGATAATGGAATTAGCAGAGCAAGGACAGATTGGAACAATAATAGTAAAAGACCACTCAAGACTTGGAAGAAATAGACTTATAGTTGGTCAACTATTAGAGGAAGATTTCGTAAGGCTCAATGTTAGATATATTGCTATAATGGATAATATAGATACTGATAAAGGTCTAAATGATTTCTTGCCTATTCAAGATTGGTTTAATGAAATGCACGCTAAAAATACAAGTCAAAAAGTTAGAGCAGTATTCAAGAATAAAGGTAACTCTGGTATTCCTCTTACAACATTTTTACCTTATGGGTATATCAAAGATCCAAACAATAAAGACAAATGGTTAGTAGATGAGCCAGCAGCAGAAGTTGTAAGAAAGATTTATAATTTATGTATTCAAGGTTATGGAACTACACAAATAGCGAGAAAACTAAAAGAAGATGGAATAATGACACCTACTGAATATTACCAGAGTTTAGGTAGAAAATTGCCTACAAAAGTACAGGAAGTAAAGAATTTTTGGAATGCTGATACAGTAAACAATATACTAGATAGACAAGAATATATTGGAGATACAGTAAATTTTAGGTCAACCCAAAGGTCTTTCAAAGACCATACTAAAATTGACTTGCCAAAAGAAGAATGGAAAGTGTTTAAGAACCATCACGAGCCAATAATTGATGAAGAAACTTGGAACACTGTTCAACGAATTAGAAACAATAAGCGAAGACCTACTAAAACAGGAAAACAAAGTATATTTTCTGGTCATCTATTTTGTAAGGATTGTGGAGCAAAACTATATTATTGTACTGCTAATAACTTTACAGCAGATAAAGACTTTTATAGATGTTCTAATTATAAAAACAATTCTACAAATGCTTGTACTAGCCATAATATAAGAGATATTGTTTTAAAAGAAATTGTATTAGAACAAGTACAGCAAGTTGTTTCATATATTCATAATTTTGAATGGCTATTTATTAAAGAAAAACAAAATGCAAGTATTGAAGAACAAAAGGTTCAGGTTGCTAGAGATAAAAAGCAACTTACACAATATCAGCAAAGATTAAAAGAAATAGATAACTTAATTCAGCATATTTATGAAGATAATGTTTCTGGAAAGATTACAGATGAAATGTTTTTTAACTTTTCTACAAATTATATGAATGAGCAAAAAGACTTAAAAGAAAAAATTGAAATATTAAGTAAAGATATTTCTAATACTGAACAAAAAGAAATTGCAATAACTTCATTTGTAGATAAAGTTAAGAAATATACTGAAATAAAAGAACTTACACCAGAAATTATAAATGAATTAATTGATAAAATATTAGTCCACCAGCAAACAAAAGTTGATGGAAAGAAATATCAACAAATAGATATATATTATTCAGGAGTTGGAATTATTTCAGTTTCAGCAAATGAATATGATTTTGAAAAAGAATTTCAAAATATGTTAAAAGATAAAATAAAAACAGCATAAAAAAGCCTTAGGAGCATTTTTAATAAGAATTGTCCTTATTAAAATGCTCCTAAATGATGTTCTTTTTTTTTGAACAATAGATTATGTAATTTTTATGAAACAATTAATAAAATTTATAAAACAAAAAATACTAGTTTTCGTAATCAAAAATAAAACTAAAGCAAACAAAAAATAAAAATGTAGAAAATAAGTGATAAAGTATATATAGAAAATGAACAAAGGAAGAAAAAATATGATAGATAAATTTTGTACATTTTTAGTCAATAAAATGAGAAAAGAGATGCCAGATATAGATGATGAAAGGGCAGAAGTTATAACATATGGTTTGCAATTAATTATTGGCGAAATACCCAAAATTTTTATAACTTTAGCCATAGCATATTTATTAGGAGTATTTAAGCTCACTCTCTTAACAGTAATAGCTTTAATGCCATACAGAGTGTCTTCAGGAGGATTCCACTTAAAAACTCATATAGGCTGTATAATTTCAACCTCCTTGTACTATTGTGGAGTGGCTATGTTAGCAAAATACATAACAATAACTCAAAACATAGAATATATCTTAGTTTTAGCAATCTGGTTATTTGGAATGATAATGGTTAGACTATATGCACCAGCAGATACAGAAAATGTTCCGATTCTCAGAAAAAGCGAAAGAAAACAAAAGCAAATACTATCTTATATCACACTTACAATAGGACTAATATTAGCAATTATTATAAAAGATCATATAATTTCAAATATATTATTGTTTGGAAATTTAGTTCAAAGTATGATGATAACTAGATTAGCTTATAAATTAACCGGCTCAAAGTATGGATATGAAGTTTATCAAGAAGAAACTTCAACAAATTAGTTAATACAAGAATATTTAGCAACTTTATATTCTTATATTATAAATTTATACGAAAGAGGAGGGGGTTTTATGTTTAAATTCTTAGCTAAAGTGGCAGAAAAATATGCAAGAGCTACAAATACAGCATGTCTTATCCTTTTTATAATGCATCAACCAAAAATGCCTGCATCTTTAGTAAAAAAAGACTAAAATTTTGTTTTTGTAAGTAATAATATTACTTAATTAATGTTAAATTATAATAAATTCGGCAAAAAATAGCCTTTCATAGGCTATTTTTTGTTATTATATATTTCTAATTGCTGAGAAAAATATTTATCATCTTTTTTAGTATATAAATTTAAGTTTTCATTCTTTTTCATATATTGTCTAATTTCCCATAAACCAAGGCCAGAATGATTTTCTTTACCAGATTTACCTTTTTCGAAAATTTCTTCAGTATTTATTGATTTATCTTTATATGTATTTGAAATAATAACTAAGTTTCTATTTCTGTTATATTCATTTCTAAATTGTATATTTATTATTTTTTCTTCACATTCACTAGCAGCTTCGATAGCATTATCTAACAAAATGCCAAGTATTCTAGAAAATTCATAAGATTTAATGTTAAACTCATTTAAATCCACAAAAAATTCTAAATTAATTTTTATTCCTAGTTCATCTGCTTTATGATATTTTGAAGAAAGTAGACTATAAATTGCTGGATTATTTATAATGTTTGGGTTAAGTGTTGCAATATTGTTAGTTTTTTGACAATCATCTCTAAGTGAATGATAATATTCTTTTAAACCCTTCATATCATTTGTTTCAACATATCCTCCAATAGAAGAAACAATGTTATCAAAATCATGTTTGAAACCTTTTACATTATCATATAAGACTGTAATAGATTTATTATAAGCCTCTGATGTTTTTAACTCACGTGTAGTAATAGTTAATTTAGTTATTTTATTTAAACTGTATAGATTAATACAAAAATAAGCAAATAAAACTATAAAATTTGAAAATGTAATATACAATTCTGCAAAATCTATATAATAAAATAGTATAATTGCCTGAAGAATAATGGTAAATAATCCTACAGAAAAATTAAGAATAATTACTTTTTTACTTTTTTTATCAAAATCTTCTAAAATTTTAATCTCAAATTTTTTATGCTTTAAAATATAAATAATTAAGCTAATTACAGCATATACAATTAGAAGATAAGATAATCTAAAAATCGGAATTGATGATGCTTGTTCATAAGAAATATTTAAAACTTTTATATAAATATTTAATATCAATACATTTACTAAACCAAATATTAATGCAGGAAGGAAAAGTGCTATTAATGATTTTATAAAATCCTGCTTAAATATATAATATATTAATGCAAAAACTATAATATAATTACAAATAACATTAAAAGGACTAGGTATAAACATAGTAGTAATAATAGAACATAAAGCTGAAAGAATAATATACAGTAATTTTTGCTTATTTGAACATTTTATATTTAATAAGCTTAAAAATAGCATCATTATAAAAAAAGCTTCTATAAAGTATAAAGGGAATAATAAGAAACTAATTAATTTGGCATTTTCAGCACACAAAACATCCCAAATATTATTAAGCATTTCCATAACTATTCAAAACCTCCAATATAGTCTTTTTATATTTAGGTCCTATTTCACAAGAAGAATTATCACTAAAATATACAGTGCAAGAAATAGGCTCAACATGAATTATTTTATTCATATTAATAATAAAAGATTTATGACATCTAACAAAGTTTTTTGGTAATACACCTTCCATTTTAGCAAAAGAACTATACGCTTCATAATTTCTTGATGGAGTATGATATATTAATTTCATACCCTCACGTTTAATATACAAAACTTCATTTGCATCAACTAAAGTATTTTTGCTATCAATTCTTATATATTTTTTAGGTTGACCATTAACATCTGACACTAATCTTAGAACTGTTTCTTCTAGTCTTTCAATAGTTATAGGCTTAGCTAAATAATCAAAAGTTTTAAGTTTATATGCTAGTAAAGAATATTCCAAATGACCAGTAGTAAAGATAATGTAACAACTTTTATTAAATTCTCGAATTTTCTCAGCTAATTCTATTCCAGACATTTTAGATTTGAGCTGAATATCTAAAATAAAAACATCAACACTATGGAATTTAGTGAAATCTAAGATTTCTTCTGGATTAGTAGACTGAAATACAATACTTGCATCTATATTATTAGAAATAAATATTGTATCAAACATTTTACTTAACTTACTTAACATATTTTGATTATCATCGCAAATGACAAAATTCAACATAAAAATCCCCTCACAATTTAAAATGTTAACAAAGAAATATTCAAAATTTACTAATATTTCCAATTACTATACAAATATAATCTAAAATTTTAAACTTGTCAATATAAAAAAAGTAGAAAAAAGTAAAAAAGTGTAAACAACAAAATGTGTAAACAGTAAGTGAATAAAGAAAAATAAAAAGGAAAAAACTGTAAATGCTAATAATAGGAAAATTAAAACATTTTTTACATATATTATAGTATGAAACACGAAAATATTCGGATAAAAAGTAATATTTTTATTATTGCATTTTAAAAAAGCTTTTGATATACTTAGATTGTTATAAGAAGAAAGGAAATAATATTATGCAAAAATATGATGTGATTGGGGTCGGAATGGGACCAGGAGCTGTTTTTATGGCTTATGAAATGATAAAGATAGATAAAAGCAAAAAAGTATTATTAATAGAACAAGGAAAAAGAGTTGAAAATAGAAATTGTCCTATTGAAAAAATAGGAAAGTGTGTAAAATGTAAGCCATTTTGTAACATAACAAGTGGTTTTTCGGGAGCAGGAGCATTTTCAGATGGAAAACTATCATTATATAATGAAGAAGATGATGATATATATGTTGGTGGAAATCTTCACAAATATATAGGAGTTGAACAGACTAAAAGACTAATAGACTATACAGACAAAGTGTATTTAAGTTTTGGCGCTGATAATAAATTAGAAGGTACACAATATAAAAATGAAGTTAAAGAAATAAAAGATAGAGCTAAAAAAGAATGTTTGAATCTTATAGATATACCAATAAGACATTTAGGAACAGAAAAAGCACATGATGTATATAAAAAAATTGAAAACTATCTTGAAGAAAATAATATTGACTTAATGTTTGAAACTGTTGTTGAAGACTTAATAATAGAAGACAATACCATAAAGGGGGTAAAAATAAGACCATCAAATGCAAAAGAAGGAGATACAACAGTTGTGTATGGAGAAAAGGTTGTAGCTGCTGTTGGAAGAAAAGGAGCTAATTGGCTTTCAGACATGTGTATAAAGCATAACATAAAAACAGAGCCAGGAGTTGTAGACATAGGTGTTAGATATGAGCTTCCAGATGAAGTTATGAAAAAAATAAATACATACATGTATGAAGGAAAGTTTATAGGAAGACCAGGACCTTTTAAAGATAAAGTAAGAACATTTTGCCAAAATCCAAGTGGCTTTGTAGCTGCAGAAGTATATGACAACAATCTTACTTTAGTAAATGGACATTCTTATAAAGATAAAAAAAGTACTAACACAAATTTAGCATTACTTGTATCACATAAATTTAAACACCCATTTGATAAGCCAATAGACTATGGAAGAAACATAGCAAAAAACCTAAATGAACTCGGAGCGGGAAATATTGTAGTCCAAAGATTAGGAGATATTTATAGAGGAAAAAGAACATGGGAAAAAGAGTTGAAAACAAATAAAGTAGAGCCCACACTAAAATCAGCAGTTGCAGGAGATATAACCTTTGCACTGGGTTATAGGACAATGACAGATATTTTACAATTTATAAGGCAAGTAGATAAAGTTGTAGAGGGCTTTGCAAATCCAGAAAATTTATTATATGCACCAGAGATTAAATTTTACAGTAATAAAGTAGAAATAGATAATAATTTTGAAACAAGTGTTAAAAACTTATATTCTATTGGAGATGGAGGAGGAATGACAAGAGGACTTATGATGGCATCTTGCTCAGGTGTACAAATGGCAAGGATTTTGGAGCAAAAATAAAAATTATGAAAAGGTATTCCACTTTATGTTAATATGTGATATAATATATAGGCAAATAAAGCCTAAAGGGCAGAAAGGTTGATAAAATTGGGAAAGAAACCGAAAGGGTATAACCAAGAAAATCTGAGGTATCTGGGAGAATGCATGAGAAAGATCCGGCAACCGATAAAAGGAGGAAATATACCTCCTATGGAAGTAGAGCTTTCAGGACTAGAAAAGGCTTTACAATTATTGTCTAAGGAATCAAGGAAAAAAGTTGAGCAATTTTGGGGATTGTATGGAGGGATAAACCATAGCAAAAAGTTGGGAATTCATCTTGACCAAGCGTTTAAAAAGCTTACTTCTGAAGCTTTGAACGCATTAAGAGAAATGTTTAAGCTTATCTACATCGTTTGCTTTGACCATAATGCGAGAGCATTAGTTAAAAAAATTGCAGAAAAGGTAGATAAAGGAAGCGACGAAATATCTGATCTTGAAGCAGTTCAGTACTTAATGGCATTTTTTACATTTTTATGTAATGGCCCCAAAATGGTATTTGAGCAAAACCAATTAGAGATTGATAGGAAGCAAGATCCGAATGCAATGTTTGATGAATTGGCAATGCTAAGAGAATCGTGGGAAACAGTAAGGAAAATTCCTAACAACTCAATTAAATTTGAGCTGTTGAAAGAGTTACTGGACATGCTTGACTTGAATGATTCTAATATCATCAAAAAAAGCATGGGATTGCCTATTGCAAAGTCTGAAAACATCAAAGGATTACAGACATTTGAGGAAATTAGAGACTTCAAGGAAAAACTATTTCCATACGGCCCATGGGATGTAACAGAGGTATTAATCCTTGGGAATTTCGAAGGAGATGTTAAGCTTGAAGATTTTATGGAAGAGCTTAACAAAATAAAAAATGACTGGTCAAAAATTGCCAGTTATGCAACTGGAGAAACAATGCAATTGCGCACAGCACATGAAATGCGCACACTGGAAATTTACTCAATAGGAGGGTTGAGATTTACTGATATATATGAAGTAATGTTCTTATATATAGCAGCACGAAACCTAAATTAACCCATTTTTCCCCTGATAGCAATGCTATCAGGGGATTAAATAAAATTAGACATAATAGCTAGTAAATAAAAGTAATAAAGTAAATAAAAAAACATACAATTAATAAAAACGGTATAAGGAGAAGAACTATGCTAAAATTAAGAAATAATTACCAAACAATAATGCTTTTAAACTTAGCCATACTAATTGTACTGATATATCTATTTGCTTTAACAACAAATAATAAAACAGAAACAATAGAAATAAATACTGGGCAAGTAAGCAATAAAAAAATATGTTGGGGAATAAAAAGAAATAGCTTACATGAGCAACCCGATGTGGGTTCTGCAAATAAAAAAATCTTAGAGGACAACAATGGAATTTGTTTGGGAAACAAAGATGAGAAAATAATATATCTAACTTTTGACAATGGATATGAAGCAGGGTATACAAACCAAATTCTAGACACTTTAAAGCAAAATGAAGTAAAAGCAACTTTTTTTATAACAGCACATTATTTAAATTCAGCTTCGGAAATAGTTCAAAGGATGATTGACGAAGGACATATAGTTGGAAATCATACACCTAATTACTTAATGTCCGGAAATAATATAGAGGTAAAATGCTAGAGTAATAGTCTATTTAAAGCAATCATATACAATAATACTTTAAGATACTATAAATGATACATTAAATGATACTTTAATGACACTTTAAATGGCACTTTAAAATTACAATAAAATAAAAATTTTTAAAGTAATACAAAAATATAGTAAATTTAAAAAAAATATGCTATACTAGTAATAGTATATAAGAAAAACCTGATTTTAATAAAATAGAGGATAAGCATTTTAAATAAATTTGATTAATTAATAATAAAAAATAGAAAAGAAGGAGAGTGACAGTAATGGTGTATGAATTTGCTAAATATCCTGATGAAACATTAGTAGTTTTCTCAGATATTAGAAAAAAAGATAATGGAGAGGAATATATAAGGGTTTCTTTTGAAAGACCAACAGAAAATGGTTTTGATACTGTAGTTTTTGAACTTCCAAGTTATGAGATAGTAGAACAAGATGGAAATTACAGCGAAGAAGAGATAAAAGAATTTAGAGAGACAGTTGAAAAGGGTGCTCATTTATTCTTTAAATATGCAAGAGAAGGGGGACTTAAATTTGCCTAGTATTTTAGAAATAATGCGGATACAAAATTTATTTTTGGTCAAATGAAAATAGTGAACCTATTCACATTCATATTTCAAAAGGAAAGCCAACACAAAATTCAACAAAAGTATGGTTAACAAAAGCGGGAGGATGTATTTTAGCTAATAATAATGGGCATATCTCTGAAAGAGAATTAAATAGATTACTTGAGATAGTACCATTATATTATTTAAAAATAGTTTCAAAATGGAGAGAAAAATACGGAGATGACGAAGTAAAATTTTACTGTTAGTAAGGGTACTAATAACAAAAAATGACTTTTTCAATTAAAAAATATTGAAAACTAACAATATACCGAAGTGGGAACTCTGTATTTTCTCTGTATTATTTTACAGAAACCAGAGAACTAGAAAACTTGTTTTTCTATGTGTTTGAGAGATACATTCTGTATCTCTTTCCTGCCTTTTAGAACGAACTAATTTTATTAGAAAAATTAACAATACCTCTTTTCAATTGATAAGTATTTGTGGTAGAATAACTTATAGAAAAAATCGCAATATTTTTTGTTTAGTAAAAGTTTTTTAGTCTTGATTGAATTATACCAAGCAAAGGAGTTTTTTTCTTCATTTTAACATAAATGTAATAAATTTTTGGATAATTTTTTTAAAATTTTAAAAATCCTAAACCAAAAAGAATAAAAACTTGAAAAACTTTAATTTATATGATATTATGACAAAAAACTTAGATTGGAAATATAAGAATGATTATGAAAAAAATTGATTCTCAAACTTTTAAAAAATTAATTAATGATGCGGGTGTAGCATTTATGGGGATTCCAACTAAGGAATCTCTTAATTATATGCCATATGGAGAATTAATACGTAATTCTCTATATACTAAAGCTATGCATTTATTAAATATGGGAGGTTACCAAAGAATAATATTATCAGATTTAGTAGCTCCAAATTCATTAACAGAAATAGATAAGGTTTCAAAAGTGTCTGGTGGATATATGAAAATAGAAAATAAAAATCTTATGATTGCAGCTGGTCATGAGGTTAATGCATATATTTATATTAGGGAACTGCTAAAGCATTATTACCATAACATAAACTTACCAGTAAAAATATATAATTGGGGTCCTGTATATAGGACTAATAAAAATACTAAATTTCCATTTAATTTAGGAGAACGAAAATCTTTTTTAGAGTGCTATGCTGTATTTAAAACAATGAAAGAGGCAGAGCAAGAATTGGAGTTTGCAACAAATTGGAATAGGAGAATTATAAAAGATATTTTACATATTCCAAGTGTTGAAGTCCTAAGACCTGTAAGTACAAATAAAAAAATATCAAAAAGAACTATATGTATTGATTCTATTACACCACTTGACGAAACAGTTATAACTGGAATGACATACTTTCACAATGATATATTTACTAAAGCTTTAAATGTTAAATATAAAGATCAACTTGATAATAGAAATAAACCAACATATTCTGTACATTTTGGTTTGAGCGAAAATATATTATTTTCATATCTTTTAAACTCTTGCGATGGAAACAATTTAAGGTTATATAGTTTTATTGCTCCTATACAAGTAAGCATACTTAATGCTTTAAATAATGAAAAGAATGATAATATTATAAATAATCTTATTGATTGTTTGAAAGATAATAATATAACTTATAATACAGAAAAAATAATAAGAAAAAAGATAACTTCAAAGACAAATGAAAATTTAAAGAAAGGTATTCCGGTAACCATAATTTTAAAAAACGAAAATGGAAAAATAGAAATATATTCTTTGTATAATGGTACTCAAGAATTAATAACTACTACAAATAATGATATTGATTTTGATAATATTGTAAATAATATCAAAATACTTTTAAATCAAAATGATAAGCAAATTACATATGATATGTCTTTAAGAGAAAAAGATAGTATTGTACAATGTGATAATCTAAGTGATTTAAATGAAATTGTAAAAAGTGGTAAAGTTGCAAAAATACATTTAAATAACACTGATGAGAGTGTACACAAAGTAGAGTCATATTTGACAGGTGGAGAAATATTAGGTTTTGGACTTGAGAAAGAGCAGGGACAAGACATAATTACACTTGAAAAAGTTGACACAACAGCATTTGTTTCTAGAAGATCTTAAGAAGGAGCGGTGTTTATATGGATATGCAAAAATATAAAATAAGAGGGATTGTTTTTGAAATAATTTTGAATTCAGATAAGTATAAAATATCTGATTTATTTGATGAACCTCAACCATATAATTTATATATTAATTATCATATAACAAAATGCCCAAAAGATGATACAACAAATGAAAAAATAATAATAAATGATAATGATGGTGCTAGTGTTAAAATAGAAAATGGAAACTTTCTTATTAATGCAAATGTTTCAGAACTTGTTCAAAAAAATTACAATCATCAATTCTCATTATTTGGTAATAAGGGGATTATACAGAAGTATATATTATATATTTTAGAAACAAAGTATAATAGTATTATATTTCATGGATGTTCACTCAAGAATGAACAAGATGAAATCATAATTGGTCTAGGTGGAAGCGGAAGTGGAAAAAGTGTTTTAATTAATTTGGCATTGCAAAAAGGATGGAAATTGATTTCCACAGAACAAACTATAATAAATAATGATATGCATATATATAAGGGTAATATATTTGATAATGTTTCACCTCTTTCAGAGGAGTTAATAAGAAAAAACTTACCTAGAGCTATTATATTGTCAGAAAAAAGACTAATAGAGCCAATAGGTCAAAAAATATTTATTGATATGAGTTCATATCAAATGAAAAATGATAAAATTAAAATGAATTTAAATAAACTAACAATTATTAATGTTGATTTTAAAGGAATGAATGAAAACATAATGAATATTGAAGACAAAGATTATTTACTAAGACTTCTTCAAATATCTGCTACGGAAAAAATATCATTTCCAGCAATAATAGAAAATAGCTTTATAGATTTTCCATATATAGGCAATGCAAAAATAAAAAATGATATTATAAATAAATTAATAAAAAGTAACGCAAAAAAAATAATATTATCAAATGGTTTTACAGGCTTTAATTTATTTTTTGAAAGGTAATGGAGTAAAGATGATTAAAAAATTAGTATCTAGAATTAAACAAAATGCAACTATCTATTATGCAATGAGCATTGCAGCAACTTGGGCAAATGCAGGTAGTTTATTAAATGGGATTTCAACAGCTCAAAATGATGGCATAATTCCATTTATATTGTGGGCAATTGGAAATACATTGGCTTGTATTGTATTTGGATTATTTGCATCCAGAATTCCAAAGCTTACAGATGTATTTTATTCAAAGCCAATGCAAATAATAATGGGAATTATGTGTCCTTTTCAATGTTGGATAAGCTTAAATGGAATACAATCCGTTTTTGCATCAACCCCAATAGGAGATATAGGTGGCATAGTTGTTGCACTTATATTTGCAATTTTTTTTATAGTATTATTATATAAATATGGAATGTTATCAAATGTGCTGAGTGATCATTTAAGTTGGGTAGCTGTCTATGTAATTCTTTTTGCATTAACTATAGTTGTCCTAATAAGTTCAAATGGAAATTATGTAACTCTTACAATGGGATTAGATAAAATAGAAATAGGAATTAAAAATTGTATTTTATTAATACCAGGAGCATTTTTGTACCCGTATTATTTTGAGTTGCTTAAATATAATAATAAAAACTCAGATAATGTTAAAAAAATAAATGTAGAAAAATCATTTATAATTGGAGGATTAGCTTTTGGAATATATCTTATTTTTGTGTTTTTTATGGCATTTGCTAAATTTGGAATGATTACAAATATTATAAAAGCGATATTAGTTACACTAATTGTAATATCATCATTATCCTCTTTTTTATATTCAATATTTATAACTTTTGGAAAAAAGCTAGGAACAGTAATAAATATAATAACAGTTATAATATGGCAATTTATAATACCACTTGGTGTTATGGGGGCATGGACATTAATGGCAAGTATAAGAATATATATAGTATTAGGGGCAATTCTAACAGCATATATTTGGTATTTTAAAGAAAAAAGAGAAAGGAAAATGTTAAAAAATGTATAATTTTATAAAAATAGAAAAGAAGTGGCAAGATTATTGGGAGAAAAATAAAACATTTAAAGTAGATATTTGGGACTTTTCTAAACCAAAGTTTTATGTACTTGATATGTTCCCGTATCCTTCAGGTGTAGGGCTTCATGCAGGACATCCAGAAGGATATACGGCAACAGATATAGTAGCTCGTATGAAAAGAATGCAAGGATATAATGTACTTCATCCAATAGGATACGATTCTTTTGGATTACCAGCAGAGCAATATGCAATTCAA
Organism: uncultured Clostridia bacterium; assembly: GCA_944393315.1. GTDB lineage: Bacteria > Bacillota > Clostridia > TANB77 > CAG-508 > CAG-269. The sequence continues at coordinate 3,337 of CALXZT010000013.1, read as the reverse complement.
ACAGGAAATCATCCAGCAGAATTTACAGAAAAAAACATAAAAACATTTGAAGGACAATTAAAAAGATTGGGATTTTCTTATGATTGGGATAGAGTGATTTCAACAAGTGATCCTAAATTTTATAAATGGACTCAATGGATATTTAAAAGATTATTTGAAGATGGACTTGCTAAAAAGATTTATATGCCGGTTAATTGGTGTGAAGAATTGGGAACTGTTTTAGCAAATGATGAAGTAATAGATGGTAAGAGTGAAAGAGGAGGTTATCCAGTGGTTCGTAAATATATGAAACAATGGATTATTGATATGCCTGCTTATGCTGAAAAACTTCTTGAAGGACTAGATGAAATTGACTGGCCAGAATCAACCAAAGAGATGCAAAAAAATTGGATTGGAAAATCTGAAGGTGTAGAAGTAGAATTTGAAATTAAAGATGGTGGAAAGTTTTCGATATTTACTACTTGTATAGAAACTATATATGGTATTACATTTATGGTATTGGCACCAGAAAACAAATTAATAGATGAATTAAAAGATAGAATTAAAAACTGGAATGAAGTAACTAAATATAGAGAAGAAACAGCTAAAAAATCAGAAATTGATAGGACTGAACTAAATAAAACAAAAAGTGGTGTTAAGCTTGATGGTGTATTGGCAATTAATCCTGTAAACGGCAAAGAAATTCCTGTATTTTTAGGTGATTTTGTTTTAGCATCTTATGGTACAGGAGGAGTTATGGCTGTACCAAGTCATGATCAAAGAGATTTTGAATTTGCAAAAAAATATAATGTGCCAATGATCCAAGTAATAGATGGATATGATACTACTGAATCTGCTTTTGAAAAACAAAATTATCTGAATAAAGGATGTAAGTTAATAAATAGTGAGGAATTTACAGGATTAACGGTAGAAGAAGCAAAGGTGGCTATTACAAATAAACTTGTTAAAATGGGATGTGCAAAAAAGAAGAATTATTATCATCTAAGAGAATGGATTTTTGCGCGTCAAAGATTTTGGGGAGAACCAATACCAATTATTCATTTAGAAGATGGTAGAGACATTGCATTGGATGATAAAGATTTACCATTAATTTTACCAGAAATGGATGACTATAAAGGAAAAAATGGTAAGGCACCATTAGAAAATGCTACTGAATGGAAAAATGTTAATGTAAATGGAATAAAAGGAGTAAGAGAAACATCTACAATGCCAGGTTCAGCAGGATCAAGTTGGTATTATTTAAGATATATAGATCCAAGCAATGATAGTGCTTTTGCAGACTCTGAATTGATTAAGCATTGGATGCCAGTTGACCTATATGTGGGAGGATCAGAACATGCAGTAGGACATTTACTATATTCTAGAATGTGGAATAATTATTTATATGATAAAGGTTTAGTTAGTGTAAAAGAACCATTTAAAAAGTTAGTACATCAAGGAATGATATTAGGGTCAAATGGAGTGAAAATGGGCAAACGTTTTCCTAAATATGTTGTAAATCCTGATGATATAGAGAAACAATATGGTGCAGATACTCTTAGAATGTATGAAATGTTTATGGGACCTCTTGAAGCAGATAAACCATGGAATGATGAAGCTGTTAGAGGAATAAAAAAATTCTTGGATCGTGTTTGGAGATTATATCATGAAGAAATAAGAGAATTTAAGGATAACCCAAATTTGGATAAAGTATATAATCAAACAGTAAAAAAAGTAACAGAAGATTATGAATCACTAAACTTTAATACTGCAATATCGCAAATGATGATTTTTGTTAATGCAGTATATAAAGAAGATTCTTGGAATATAGAATATGCTAAAAACTTTATTAAACTATTAAATCCAGTTGTACCACATATTACTGAAGAAATTTGGAAAGAGGTATTCAAAAATACAAAGACTATTGCTTATGCATCTTGGCCAACATATGACGAATCAAAATTAATTGATGATACATATGAAATGGTGGTACAAGTAAATGGTAAATTGAAAGGAAGAGTACAAGTATCAATTTCATGTACAGAAGAAGAAATGAAAAATATTGCTAAAGAAATAGAAAATGTAAAGAAATATATTAATGGAAAAACTATTGTAAAAGAAATTGTTGTGCCTAAAAAATTAGTTAATATAGTTGTTAAATAATGTAATTAAGTAGAAAATTTAGGATATACTAATAATATCATGTTAAGGCGAAAAAATTAAAGTTGAATTTTAATAAGAAATTAATAAATGTAAATACAATGGTTATTTTAGTTAAAATAAAAAAATATAGAAAAAGAGATATTAAGAAATTAATATTTCTTTTTTTTAGAGGTAAAGAATATTGTATTTGTACCATTTTATTTCTTAGGATATCTTCTATGATTAGTAAAATAAATAGAATTATCAAAATTTGTCCGATTTTTATATTTTATAAGAGACCTTAATAGTAGAGGAATAATTTAAAATATCATTCATAAAATTAAACAAAACTAAAAAGGAGTAAAACCAAAATGAAAAACGGACAAAATGTAAATATACAAATTGAATATGGGAAAGAAAGTTTAAAAGAGATAATTACAGAATTACTAAAGGAACAATACATAAATTATATAACTATGAATGAAAAATAATGCTTATTTAAAGCTGACAATTATAAAAGAGCACGTTATAATCTAATCTTCTTTCAACTTAGAAGGGAGGAAAAGTGAATAGGATAAATAGTTATAGAAAAATAAGAGTTGCAAAATACATAAGGTTATCTCGTGAAGACGGAGATGACAGGGAAAGCGAAAGTGTAGAAAATCAAAGAGACATTATTGATAATTACATATTAAGTCATGAAGAACTATACGATGCAGGAGAATATGTGGATGATGGCTATACAGGTACAAATTTTAATAGACCAGGATTTCAGCAAATGTTAAAAGACATAGAAGAAGAAAAAATAGACTGTATCATAACAAAAGACTTATCAAGGTTCGGAAGAGACCATATAGATACAGGATATTATTTAGAAAGATTTTTACCAGCAAACAATATAAGGTACATAGCAATTGGAGACAATGTAGATACAATCAAGCCAGATGGTTTACAATTTTTAACCTTTAAACTAAGCTTTAATGACTATTATGCACAAGATATATCAAACAAAATAAAAAGTGTAAAACAAAGAAAAATCGAAAAGGGAGAATATCAAGCGGGGATACCACCATATGGTTATAAAAAGGATACAGAGATAAAAAATCATTTAGTACCTGATGAATATAGTTCTGAAATAGTAAAAGAAATATTTGATATGTATGTAAATAAAGGAATGTCAACAATAAAAATAGCAGATGAACTAAATAGAAGAGAA
>CALXZT010000012.1 GCA_944393315.1 uncultured Clostridia bacterium | reverse complement strand
AAATAGAAATACAAAAAGAGTTTATAGAAAAAATAAAAAAAATAAATAAAGATAAAAAGTTAAAATATTCAATACTAACCTTTGGCTGTCAATTAAATGAAAATGATTCAGAAAAGTTATCTGGAATTGTAGAACAAATGGGATATAAATATACAGACAACTTTAAAGAAGCAGATTTAGCAATATTTAATACTTGTTGTGTAAGAGAAAATGCAGAAGACAGATTATTTGGAAAATTAGGAGAATTAAAAAAAATCAAAGAAGAAAAAGGAACAATAATTGCAATAGGTGGTTGTATGATGCAACAAAAACATATCACTCAAAAATTACATGAATCATATCCTTTTGTAGACATTATTTTTGGAACACATACACTTCATAAACTTCCGGAAAATGTTTATAAAATATTAGAAAGCAACAAAAAAATTGAAGATATTTTAGATATTGAGGGAAAGGTATATGAAGGATTGCCAATAAAAAGAGAAAGTAATATAAAAGCTTCTGTTACTATAATGTATGGTTGTAATAATTTTTGTACATATTGCATAGTACCATATGTAAGAGGACGTGAAAGAAGCAGACATCCAAAAGATATTTTAAAAGAAGTAAAGACATTAGCAAAAAAAGGCTATAAAGAAATAATGCTTCTTGGGCAAAATGTAAACTCATATTTAGTAGCAGAAAACTGGAGGAAAGAAGCAAAACAATACAATGGAGTAAATTCGTTTGCAACTCTACTTAGAGAAATCAATAAAATAGAAGGAATAGAAAGGATAAGGTTTGTATCACCACACCCAAAAGATTTCACAGATGATGTGATAGAAGCAATTTCAGAATGTGAAAAAGTGTGCAAATTGATACACTTACCACTTCAATCAGGATCAACTCAAGTTTTAAAGAGAATGAATAGAAAATACCCCAAAGAACAATATTTAGAACTTGTTGAGAAAATGAAAAGAAAAATACCAAATTTAACTTTATCAACAGACATAATAGTAGGCTTCGCAGGAGAAACTGAAGAAGATTTTAAAGATACACTAGATATAGTAAATAAAGTGAGATTTGAACAAGTTTATATGTTTATATATTCAAAAAGAGAAGGAACACCAGGAGCGAAAATGGAAAACCAAATCCCAGAAAAAATTAAACACGAAAGATTTAACAGATTAAAGGCATTAGTAGAAAGCCAAATAAGTGAAAATAATCAAAAATATATAGGAACAGTTCAAAAAGTGCTAATAGAAGGAAAAAGCAAGAATAATAAACAAACATACACAGGAAGGACAGATAGTAACAAAGTAGTAATAATAGAAGGTACAGATGAATTAATAGGAAAAGTAATTAATGTAAAAATAGTATCTGAACATATGTGGTACTTAAAGGGAGAAATAATATAATGCAAAGAAAAATAGACGATAGTAAAATATGGAAAGAATATACTAGAATATTAAAAAAAGATCCTTGGGTTGGTTTTAAAATTGGAAAGCTACCTAATCAAGGCACAAAAGAAAGAGGTGACCGCTAATGGCAGAATATTCTCCAATGATGCAAAAATACTTAGAAACAAAAGAAAAATATAAGGATTGTATTTTATTTTATCGATTAGGTGATTTTTATGAAATGTTTTTTGATGATGCAATAACAGCTTCAAGAGAACTAGAAATAACTCTAACAGGAAAAGACTGTGGACAAGCAGAAAGAGCACCAATGGCAGGAATTCCACATCATGCTGCAGACAGTTATGCAGCCAAATTAATTGCTAAAGGATACAAAGTTGCAATATGTGAGCAATTAACAGACCCTAAAACCACAAAAGGAATTGTAGAAAGAGGAGTAATACGAGTATTAACTCCAGGAACATTAGTTGAGTCAAATATGCTTGAAGAGAGAAAAAACAACTATATAATGTCAGTATATAAAAGTGGAATATTTTTTGGTATTAGTGTATGTGATATTTCAACAGGAGAATTTTATACTTGTGAAATAAAAGAAAACAACAATTTTGAAATACTTCTTGATGAAATTGCAAGATTTTCACCAGCAGAAATAATATCAAATAGCTTCATGTATGATTGTACAGAGGAAATAAAAAAAGTCAAAGAAAGACTTGATATATATATCACAAGATTTTCAGATGAATATTTCAAAGAAGATATACAAAACTTGAAAGAAAAATATAATTTCACAAATATGAATCAAGAACCAATAGAAAACATAGAAGAAAAAAAACTGGCTTTAGCTTCAATAAATGCTCTAGTAGAATACTTAAACCAAACTCAAATGACAAGTTTAGAGCACATCAACACAATTAGAGTTTATAATATATCAAAATATATGTCTTTAGACATAAATACAAGAAGAAATCTAGAAATTACTGAAAAATTAAGAGACAAATCAAAAAAAGGAACACTTTTATGGGTATTAGATAAAACTGCTACCTCAATGGGCGGAAGAATGCTTAGAAGATGGCTAAATGATCCATTAAAAGACTTATCAGAAATACATAAAAGACTAGATGCAGTAAAAGAACTAAAAGAACAGATAATGTTAAGAGGAGATATAATAGAGAATCTAAAAAAAGTTTATGATATTGAAAGACTAGCAGGAAAAATGGCATATGGAAATAGCAATGCGAGAGACATGATTTCCCTAAAAACGTCACTTTCAAAAATGCCAGAGCTAAAAAATTCCTTGGCATTATGCAAATCTACTTATTTAAAAGAACTTTATGAAAATTTAGATGAATTAAAAGATATACATGAATTAATTGAAAAATCAATAGTAGATGATCCACCAATAGTAATTAAAGAAGGAGGAATCATTAAACTAGGCTATGATGAAGAAATTGACAAACTGAAAACAGCAACAACAGAAGGGAAAAATTGGATTATAAATCTAGAAAAAGAAGAAAGAGAAAAAACAGGAATAAAGACTTTAAAAGTAGGATTCAACAAGGTTTTCGGATATTATATTGAAGTAACAAAATCATTTATATCACAAGTCCCAGATAGATATGTCAGAAAACAAACATTAACAAATGGAGAAAGATACATAACAGAGGAACTAAAAAAATTAGAAGATCAAATTCTTGGCGCAGAAGAAAAAGTAATAAATCTTGAATATAATGCTTTTATTCAAATAAGAGAAAAAATTGCAAAGAACATCAAAAGATTGCAAAAAACAGCTGAGACAGTCTCAACATTAGATGTATTATCTTCATTTGCACAAGTGGCAGAGGATATGGATTATTGTATGCCAGTTGTAGACAATAGTGGTTGTATAGACATAAAAAATGGAAGACATCCAGTAATAGAGAAAATGTTACCATTTGGAAGTTTCATAGGAAATGACACATATCTAGATAAACAGGCAGATAGATTATCTATTATAACAGGACCTAACATGGCAGGAAAATCAACTTATATGAGACAAGTGGCTTTAATTACTTTAATGGCACAAGTAGGAAGTTTCGTTCCAGCACAAGAAGCACATATAGGCATAGTAGACAAGATTTTTACAAGAGTTGGAGCTTCAGACGATTTAAGTATGGGCCAAAGTACTTTTATGGTAGAAATGATGGAGGTTGCTCAAATATTAAAAGAGTCAACAGAAAATAGTTTAGTTATATTAGATGAAATAGGAAGAGGAACATCAACATATGATGGTCTTTCAATAGCCTGGGCTGTTGCAGAATTTATAGCAGATAAAGAGAAATGTGGAGCAAAAACATTATTTGCAACACACTATCATGAGCTAGTTAACCTTGAGGATAAACTAGAAGGGGTAAAAAATTATCATATAGCTGTAAAAGAAAAAGGTGAGGATGTAATCTTTTTAAGAAAGATATTAAGAGGTGGAACAGATGAAAGCTATGGTATACATGTTGCTAAATTAGCAGGAGTACCAAAAACTGTCACAGCTAGAGCAAATGAAATTTTAAAAACACTAGAAAGAAAAGATTTAATTTTAAATAAAAAACAAGAAGAAACTAAACTTAAAAAAGTGGTAGAAGGTCAATTTGACATGTTTAATTATAAACTAGCTGAAATAGCACATGAAATTGATAAAATAAATTTAAACGAACTAACACCAATTGATGCTCTAAACACTTTAGTAAGAATTAAGGAAAAGATGCAATAAATTAAAACAATAGTTAAAAAGACAAATAAACTATTTAAATATTACCATAAAACATTGCATTTAGTACAACCATTTGTTAAAATATAATTATGGAAATATACAAGGAGAAAACAATGAAACAACCAATAACATATGAATTACTTCATATATGTAAACAAACAGGAGCAAGAAGAGGAATAATACATACACCACATGGAGATATTCAAACACCAATATTTATGCCTGTTGGAACACAAGCAACTGTAAAATCAATGACACCTGAAGAACTAAAAGACGAAGTAAAAGCACAAATTATTCTATCAAATACATATCATCTATATTTAAGACCTGGGCATAAATTAGTTGAAGAAGCAGGTGGATTACATAAATTTATGAGGTGGGATAGGCCAATACTTACAGACTGCGGAGGATTTCAGGTATTTAGTCTATCAGACTTACGAACTATTTCAGAAGATGGAGTAGAATTTAAATCACATTTAGATGGAAGCAAGCACATGTTCACACCCGAAAAAGTAATGGAAATAGAAAATTCATTAGGAGCAGATATAATAATGTCATTTGATGAATGTTGCCCATATCCATCAACATATGAATATGCTAAAAATTCAATGGAAAGAACAACAAGATGGGCTAAAAGGTGTAAAAAAGCTCATCAAAAACCTGATAAGCAGGGGCTATTTGGAATAGTGCAAGGTGGAATGTATAAAGATTTAAGAGAAAAATCAGCAAAAGACTTAGTAGCGATGGATTTTCCAGGATATGCAGTAGGAGGACTAAGTGTAGGGGAGCCAAAAGAATTAATGTGTGACGTATTAGAATATACAACTAAATTCTTACCAGAAAATAAACCTAGATATTTAATGGGTGTAGGAACACCTGACTATTTACTAGAAGCAGCAGTTAGAGGAATAGACATGTGTGATTGTGTATTACCAACAAGAATAGCAAGAAATGGTACTGCAATGACTTGGAATGGAAAAGTAGTAGTTAGAAATGCAACATATGAAAAAGACTTTAGCCCACTAGATACAGAATGTGACTGTTATACATGCAAAAATTACACAAGAGCATATATAAGACATTTAGTAAAAGCAAATGAGATATTAGGAATAAGATTACTTTCAATTCATAATTTAAGATTTTTAACAAAACTTATGGAAAGAGTAAGAGAAGAAATAGAAAACGACAATTTAGGAAATTTTAAAGATGAATTTTATAAAAAGTATGGATATCTAAAATGAATTTAAAATACTAAAAATATTTAGACACAACTCTAAAATTCACAAAAGAAATGGCTAAAAAATTAAAATGCCAATACATGGAGGAATTATAATGGATTTATTTGATGAAGAGTTATTAAAACCAAAAAAGAAAAAACAAATTCAACCAACAACAATAATTTTAGCAGCAATTATAACGCTAATAATTTTATGTGTTATAGTAGTAGTGGCAATAGTATATTTAAAAGGAACAATACTAACCATTTCTATAGATGGAATCACAGCTAATGAATTAGAAGATATTTTGATTATAGAGGAAAATAACAAAGTTTATATGCCTATCAGGAAAATGGCAGAATACTTAAACTACCAATCATATAATGGAGACTACACAAATCGTTCAGAAGATGCAACTAAATGTTATATCGAAAATTTAGAAGAATTAGTTTCTTTTACATTAGATTCAAATGTAATAACAAAAGTAATTGATGGTCAATCACAACAAATAAAAATAACAGAACCAATAAAAGAAATAAACGGTGAGCTTTGTATAACAGCAGAAGGAGCTCAAGATGCTTTTAACTTACAATTTTATTATGATGTAGAACATAATAACATTATAATACAAACATTGTCATACTTATACAATATAGCTTCAACACAGGCTATAAATAATGGGTATGTTGCAATAGAAGAAGAAACTTTTGCAAACAAGACAGCTGTTTTAGATGGAATGATTATAGTAAAGGCACAAAATGGAAATTTTGGGGTAATATCAACAACCAACAATGAAGAAATGATTTTAGAGACTAAATATGATAGCATACAATATTTAAGAAAAAGTTCAGACTTCTTAGTAGGAAGCAACTCGAAAAAAGGAATAATATCAAAAGACCGTTCAACAAAAGTTGACCCAACATATGATAGTATTGAAAAAATTACCAATAAAAATGATACATTTTACTTAGTAGAGAAATCTGATTTATATGGCTTATTAGACGTAAATGGTCAAACAGTAATATTTCCTGAATATCAAAAAATAGGAATAGATGTAACAGCTTATAGTCAAAATGGAGTAACAAATGGATATATATTATATAATCAAATAGTACCAGTTCAAAGAAATAATAAATGGGCACTATTTAATATAGATGGTACAAAAATAACAGACTTCATATATGATTCATTTGGATGCCCAACTGCAAAAGCACAAGACACATCTGTAACATATGGAGTAATAGAAGTATTTGATTATAATTTAATAGTAGCATGTCAAAATAGAAAATATAATCTAATAACATTAGAAGGAAACGGGTTATTTGATGACTATATATTAGATTCAGTATATATAACAGTTACAGAAGGAAAGAATGTTTATTATATAACAAGTGGTGAACAAACTCGAGAACTAATAGGATTCTTACAGGAAAACAAAGTCACAAAACCGATAGCAATAGAGTAAAAATATTGTGCAAAAACTGAAATTTTTCCGAAAATAAAGGATTTTGATTGACAAATGAAATTAGTTATGTTAAAATAATTAACTGTAATCCGCTTAGTCAAGGTACATAAAGGCTAATTAAGTTTAGCTACCTACGATTTGGGATTAGCGAGTATACAAATAAGGGAGGTGCATTTTAAATGTACGCAATAATCGAGAGCTGTGGCAAACAATACAAAGTAACAGAAGGAGATGTAGTATTTTTTGAAAAGTTAGATGCAGAAGAGGGTAAAAAAGTTACTTTCGAAAATGTTGTATTAGTATCTAAAGATGGTAAAGTACAAGTTGGAAATCCTTATGTTAAAGGTGTAAAAGTTGAAGGAAAAGTAGTTTCTCATGGAAAAGCTAAAAAAATCATTGTTTTCAAAATGAAGGCAAAAAAGAACTACAGAAGAAAACAAGGACATAGACAACCATATACAAAAGTAGAAATTACATCTATCAAAACAGCAACTACAACAGCTAAAAAAGTAGAAAAAGCTGAAAAAGTTGAAGCTTAATTAAATTTTGAGATCTATAAAAATTAATTTAAAAAATAAAATTAATAAAAAGAGATAAAAGATTAAAACCGAAAGGAGTTGAAAAATATGGCTCATAAGAAAGGTCAAGGTAGTAGCCAAAATGGTAGAGAGAGTGAGTCAAAAAGACTTGGTGTCAAAAGAGCTGATGGACAATTTGTACTTGCTGGAAATATCTTAGTAAGACAAAGAGGAACCAAAGTACATCCTGGAACTAATGTAGGAAAAGGAAAAGATGATACATTATTTGCATTAGTAGATGGAAATGTTAAATTTGAAAGAAAAGGTAGAGATAAAAAACAAGTTAGTGTTTATCCTATTGAAAATGCATAATAAATTAAAAAGGGGGAGACCTCTTTTTTTTATGTTATGTGAAAAACCACTTTTTCTATAACATAAAAAAAACTTCGCCATGACAAATAAAATTATTTTTCCAATTATTTTAATATTGATAAATAATACCACTTATGCTAAAATTAAATTATACTTAAAAGGAGAATAAAATGAAGTCTAAAATAGTAGCAAAAAATGAAGAAAAAATATTGGAAGAAATAATCACTGTCGAAGAGAAAAACAAAGAAACTATAGCAAAAAAGGAAAATTTATACATATTATCATTAATTTTTATATCTGCATTTATAGTACTTTCCATACACTGGATTTATGCAAGTACAGGAAATGTAACATTAGAGCAACTAATATTTCATTTAATGGTACCAATTAAAGGAACAAATGTAGGAATGATATGGGATTACATATATTGGACTTTTTCGAGAATATTTATAATAATAGCAGTTGTAGGTATTATAATATTTTTCATTGAAAATAAATCAAAAATAGGAAAAAATAAAATCAAAAAAGCATTGTACTTATTTTCAAAAGTTATATTATTAGTAAGTTTTATCACAGTATTATGTGTAATGAATGTATTTAGCTTTGCAAAAAATCAAATTATTGCTTCATCACTAATAGAAAAAGAATATATTGATCCATTAAGTGTTAATATTACTTTTCCAGATAAAAAACAAAACCTAATATATATTTATTTAGAATCTATGGAAAACACATTTTCTTCTAAAGAAAATGGTGGGCTATATCAAGAGGACAAAATGCCAGAATTAACGCAAATTGCAAAAAACAATATTAATTTTTCTAATACTGAAAAACTAGGTGGAGCTTTTGATTTAAAAGGTACACATTGGACTATTGCAGCAATGGTTTCTCAAACAAGTGGTGTACCGTTAAAAATAAGTATTGGTGAAAATGATTATGGGAACCATTCAACATTTTTACCAGGAGCATATACCCTAGGAGAAGTGTTAGAAGCAAACGGATACAATAATTATTTGCTTTTAGGTTCAGACAGTGAATTTGGAGGAAGAAAATCTTATTTTGAAAGTCATGGAAACTATAACATTTGGGATTATTGCTCAGCAATCGAAGAAAATAGGATGACTGAAGAAGACAAAGTTTGGTGGGGATATTCGGACAATGACTTGTTTAAATATGCTAAAGAACAATTAGAAGAAATAACTAAAAGCGAAGAGCCATTCAATTTTACAATATTAACTGTAGATACTCATTTTACTGATGGATATTTTTGTGAAAAATGTGAAAATCATTTTGAAGACCAATATAGCAATGTAATCAGATGTTCTAGCAAACAAGTATCAGAATTTGTAAGCTGGATAAAAGATCAACCTTTTTATGAAAATACCACTATTATTATTTCTGGAGATCATTTAACAATGCAAGCAGAAATAGAAGATTTAGCAACACAGATAAACTATGGAGAAAGAACAGTATATAATGCTTTTATTAATTCAAAAGCTGAACCAATTTCTACAAAAAGTAGACAATTTTTTACAATGGATATGTATCCTACAACATTAGCTGCTCTAGGAGCACAAATAGAAGGAAACAGATTAGGTTTAGGGACTAATTTGTTTTCAGACGAGCAAACTCTTATTGAAAAATATGGTTTAGAATATTCTAGATCAGAACTTGAAAAAAAGTCTTCATTTTACAATAGAAAAATATTATATAATAAATAATTGGAATTGCACACAAGGAGGTGCAATTCCAATTATTTATTATATAAACATTAAAGCCAAAAGAGCAGAAACAATCAAATATCCTTTAAATTCTTGTAAAGAGAAAGAATCTGAGTGTAATATTTCTGGTTCTTCATCAGTTAGCTCTATACTATATGATTTTATGTAATTTAATTTAAAATAAAATTCAAAATTACCATTTTCAAGCTCTGATGGAGTAATATAATAACTGCCAGCCAATGTATCAATATCAGTATAAAAATTAAATTTAACATATTTTGAATTAAGTTCTTCTGAAATTTTTCCTTTAACTTCGCCGTTAACAGAAGTAGCTTTTGCTGAGCTTATAGAAAGACCTTCTGGAATTGGTTGTTTAATCTCAATATTTTTATATGTGTTATTTAATCCTATAAAGATTAATATACGAGAAAATACAAAAAATAATACAAGTATTAAAATATATATGGCATATGTTTTTAATCTTTTCATAAAATTTATTTCCTTTCATTTCAAACATATGTTAATTATACTATAAATTGACGAATTTAGCAATATTTTGATTAAAACAAATATAATACCCAAAGTAAAATTTCTTTAAATTTTGACTTTAAGTGACCATTTAAATTAAAATTCTAAATTTTGGTTGCTATTTTTTAGGTGGTGTAGTAAAATATATGAGAGTTAGAGGTGAATAAAATGGCAGAGCCAATAGTAGCAATTATAGGAAGACCAAATGTTGGAAAATCAACATTTTTTAATTATATAGCAGGAAGTAGAATCTCAATAGTAGAAGATACACCAGGAGTGACAAGAGATAGGATTTATGCAAAAACAAATTGGAGAGGAAGAACATTTACATTAATTGATACAGCCGGGATTGAACCAAAATCAGATGATATTATAATATCTCAAATGAGGGAGCAAGCCCAAATGGCAATTGAAATGGCAGATGTTGTAATATTTTTGACTGATATAAAACAAGGAATCACTTCAGCAGATAATGAAATTGCATTAATGCTCAAAAAATCATCAAAACCAGTAGTATTAGTATGTAATAAAGCAGATAATTATTTAAAATCAAAAGAGGATTCCTATGAATTTTACAATTTAGGATTAGGAGATCCATATTTAGTATCAGCTTCAAATGCTTTAGGAATTGGAGATGTATTAGATGCAATATATGAACATTTTCCAAAGAAGAATATTTCTGAGGAAATTGATGAAAGAATTAAAGTAGCAGTAATTGGAAAGCCAAATGTAGGAAAATCTTCGTTAATTAATAAAATACTAGGAGAAAATAGAAACATTGTAAGTAATATAGCAGGAACAACAAGAGACGCAATAGATTCTGACTTTGAAAATAAAACAGGAAAATATACATTTATTGATACAGCAGGAATAAGAAGAAAAAGCAAAGTAACAGAATCAATCGAAAAATTTAGCATAATGAGGACTCTACTAGCAATTGAAAGATCTGATATATGTTTAATGCTAATAGATGCATTAGAAGGAGTAACAGAGCAAGATGCTAAAATTGCAGGAGAAGCACATGAAGCAGGAAAAGGAATTATAATACTGGTAAATAAATGGGACGAATACCCAAAAGAAACAGGAACCCTAGAAAAATATAAGAAAGAAATATATAATAAATTATCATATTTATCATATGCTCCAATATTATTTATATCAGCCAAAACAGGACAAAGAGTTGATAAATTGTTTGAATTAATAAATTATGTCGCAGAACAAAACTCATTAAGAATATCGACATCTGTGCTAAATCAAGTAATTAATGAGGCAATAGCAATTGTTCAACCACCAACCGATAAAGGAAAAAGACTTAAAATCTTATACTGCACTCAGGTTTCTACAAAACCACCAACATTTGTAATATTCGTTAATAATAAAGAGCTTTTCCATTTTTCATATGAAAGATATTTAGTAAATCAAATCAGAAAGGAATTTGGGCTAGAGGGAACACCAATTAGAATAATACCACGAGAAAAAGGTGAAAAAGAAACTTTAGATATTAAATTTTAAATAAAATATTTTATAGAGCTATTGCTCGAAGGGAGGTTTTTATGGCAACATATATTATAGTAGCAATTATAGCCTATTTAATAGGCAGTATTAATTTTTCAGTAATTATAAGTAAAAAAATGGCAGGATTTGATGTTAGAGAAAAGGGAAGTGGAAACGCAGGCACAACAAATATGCTTCGTTCAGTGGGAAAAAAGGCAGCAGCACTCACACTTTTATGTGATATATTAAAAGGTGTTGTAGCAATTTTAATTGCAATTTTCGTTGGAAAAGTTATACCAAATTTAGATAAAGCACTATTAGTACAATTAGCAGCAATTTCAGTAGTAATAGGACATACATTTCCAATTTTCTTTCAATTTAAAGGAGGCAAAGGGGTAGCTACTTCACTTGGAGTTTTACTCATGGTAAATTGGCAAATAGGTTTAATATGCCTAGTATTTGCAATAATACTAATTGTTCTAACACAAATGGTATCTCTTGGAGCAGTTAGTGCAGCTATACTTTACCCAGTACTTGTAATGTTTATACACACAAATTACACTGTTTCAGAGGGTTCAAATTATTTAATATTTGCTATAATACTTGCAATTTTAGTAGTGTTTAACCATAGAACAAACATTAAAAGACTGTTAGAAGGAAAAGAAAACAAAATAAGTTTTAAAAGATAGTAAAAGGGGGTCTAAATTAGCCACAGTTTTTGGCTAATAAAATATTATGAAAAATATAAGTATAATAGGAAGTGGTAGCTGGGGTGTGGCTCTTGCAATCCACTTAGCAAATTTAGGGAATAATATAAAAATATGGTCTTTTTCGCAAGAAGAAACAGATTTAATAAATAATGAAAGAAAATGCAAATTCTTACCAAATGCAAAAATCTCAGATAATATAATATGTACAACATCTTTTGAAGAAGCTTTAGAAGGAACAGATTTCATATTGCATGTAACACCATCTAAATTTACACGTGAAATACTAAAACAATATAAAAATTTTATAAAAAAACAGCCGGTAATTATTTGTTCTAAAGGATTTGAAAGTGAAACATTACTTACATTAGATGAAGTATTTGCTGAAGAAGCTCCAAATATAAAAATAGGTGTATTGTCTGGACCAAGCCATGCAGAAGAGGTTTCAGTACTAATGCCAACAGTATTAGTAATAGCCTCTAAATACCCTGAGATATTAAGCTTGATTCAAAATACATTTATGTGTGAAACAATGAGAATTTATACTTCAACAGATGTAAAAGGGGTTGAACTTGGAGGAGCTTTAAAAAATATCATTGCTTTTTGCTCAGGAGTAGCTGCTGGAATAGGTCTTGGAGACAACGCATTTGCAGCACTAATAACTAGAGGATTAGCAGAACTATCAAAACTAGGGCAAAAACTTGGAGGACAACAAGATACTTTTTATGGTTTAAGTGGACTTGGTGATTTAATAGTAACTTGTTTAAGTGAACATAGTAGAAATAGAAAAGCGGGAAAGTTAATTGGTCAAGGGTTATCTCTTGAAGAAACAAAAAAAGAGGTAGGAATGACAATTGAAAGTATAGATAATATTGAAGTTGCCCACAAGCTAAGTCAAATATATGGTGTAGACATGCCAATTGTAGAAACAACATATAAAATCTTATATGATGGATTAAAACCTAAAGATGCCGTAAATAATTTAATGACAAGAGATAAAAAATCAGAATAATTTTTAATATTCTATTTATAATAATAGAAAATAATGAAAAGGAGAATTATTAAAAATGGATTTTTTAAATAAATTAACGAAAAAAGCTAAAGAGACATATGAAGGTGCAAGTAAAAAAACAGGAGAATTGGCAAAAGAAGCAAAATTAAGAATGAAAATGAGCGAAAATAAATCAGAGATTAATGATTTATATCAAGAAATTGGAAAAAAGGTGTATGAAAAGCACACACTTTCAGAGGAGATTAACATAAAGATAGATCTTGAAGAGGAATGTACAAAAATTGATGTGCTTTCAGCTGAAATAGAAACTTGCTTAAATCAAATTAGGGAATTAAAAGATAAAAAACAATGTCCAAAATGTTTTAATGAAATAGACTTAAATGCTAAATTTTGCAATCATTGTGGTGCTAAACAAGAGGTTGAGGTAGCTCGAGAAGTAGAAGTGATTCAGCAAGATTCTACTTTAGAGCAAGCACAAAATGATATCAATAAAAATATAGAACAAAAGGAAGTTAATGAAGAAATAAAAACAGATATGAAAGTATCAAAAGATGAAACACAATCAAATAATGATGAATCACAAAACAATTAAACCAAAACTTTAAACCTAATACAAAAAAGTATTAGGTCTTTTTAATACATGGATATATTAAAAATTTTAAGAAGGATATCTTTGGTAAATATATCTAATTAATTTATCAGCATTTTTATTAGAAACATGTATATAAACATCGGAATCAAGACAAACCCATACATTAATATTATACTGATCTGAATTTTCAACAAATACGCCTATTAAATCCGCCATCTCAATAGGATTTTTGTATGTTTTTTGCCATTTTAAATTATCTTCAATATCTAAATTAGTATTATAGTAACTGCTCAAAAATTTATTAATTTCACCTTTTTGGTTGCTAAAAATATTAATACTAGATAACATAATATTCTCCTTTAAAAGTATTATAACTTTTTTTAAGAAAAATAAACAAAAATACATAAATTTATGAAATATATTGAATTTAATAAAATTTAAATATAAAATTATTAATGATATTAATTATGTTGAGAAAAAACAATTGGAGGAGCAATGGAAAAAAAGCAGGTAATGCAACTTTTTGAAGCAACACAAGCAGGTAATACTGAAGCAATGATAGAATTAATTGAAGATGTAAAATTCAAGCAGAGAATTAAAGAGGATTTATCAAGACAAAGCACAGAAGAAGAAACAAATAAATTGACAGACGAACTCATAAAAGTCCTCTTAATGCAAATTAAAGCAAGTGGAGAATATGAATATTTTGAAACTTTAGGGCTAAAACAAGAAAATCAAGAGGACTTTATATATATGTTTCAACGTGCAAGAGTAGAAATTTCAATTGAAACTGCAAATAGATATTTAGCAAAACTTAAAGATGCCTCGAACAGAAGCGCAGTAATAAAGGCAACAAAAAATCCTAAATATATAAGGCAATGTGTTGAGGATGATAGTCTGGGATTAGACATATATGAAAAGAGTGAGTTAGTAGCACTAACAGGAGATTCACAATATATTCATCAATTCTTGAAAGAAAATAGTCAAGAGCTATTTCCACGTTTAAAGGTAAAATTAATAAAAGCTACAAAAGATCCAAACTATATAAAGCAATGTATAGAAACGGATAGATTTAAAATAAGGGGATTATCTTTAGCCTCTTTGATAATAGCAACAGGAGATATTGAATATATCAAGAAATGTAATGAAGATGATAGATTTTATTTTGAAACTAATGAGAGGGTAGAACTTGTAGCAGCTACGAAAGATGTTAATTATATAAATGAATACTTGAAATCTCAAAAAATATATATATCGGAAGATTATAGACTTAAATTGGTTGGAGCATCAGAAAATCCGGATTATATGAAACAATGTATAGAAAATGAAACAATAGGAACATTAGAAGGTAAAGTTATATTAATTCAATTAACTCACGATTCTGAATACATAAAAAGGTTTATAGAAAGAAATTGGGAAGACTTAGAAGAAAAAGATAAAATACAATTAATAAAAGCAACAGGAGATACAGAATATATTAAACAGTGTATATATAATAAAATTCTAACAGAAGCCGGTGAAATAGATTTAATTTTATACATTAAAGATGAAGACTTTTTAATACAATGTATAACAGATGACACAATAGGAATGACTATGGCACAAAAAATAATATTATCTCAATTATCATCAGATGGGCAATTAAAACAACAATTTGTGAAGCAATATGAACCAGATTTAATAACACATAAAATTGAATTACCAGAAGGAATAACAATAGGAATTGAAATAGAAGCAGAAGGAAAGTTTTCACGTTTTTTAGAAGGAGGACTTCTAGACAGAGAAATTTTTGAAGGCTGGAAAGCCAAACACGATAGTAGTTTAAAAGACGGAGTAGAAATTGTTTCACCAATTTTAAAAGGAACAGAAAATGATAGTAAAAATATTCATACAATATGTAGAATGTTAAATGCAATAGGTGGAAAAACATCGCCAAGGTGTGGAGGCCATATACATATAGGAGCAGGTTATTTAAGTGGAAAAGATAGTTATGTGAATCTATTGATACTTTGGTCTAGTGCGGAAAAAATACTTTATGAAATAAGTAATCCACCAGGTGAAATACCTAGAAAGCAGTCAGTCCAATCCTATGCATTACCAATATCAGGTAAGATAGAGGAAGCATTAGAAAAAGGAAGTATAGATATTACAACAGATGAGGATTTAACAAATTTTATAAATGGGATAAAGACCATTCAAAATAATAACAAACATTCAGGAATAAACTTTTTAAATGTAAATTTAAATAAAAAAAATACTATAGAATTTAGACTGCCAAATGGAACAATTGACCCTAAAATATGGATTGAAAATATAAATTTATTTGGTGGAATTGTAAAAGCTTCAGAAGAATTAGCACAAATTCAACGAAAGCCAGAAGAATTAAGAACCCATGAAGAAAAAGAAAAAATAAAATTGTTTGAACGACTAAGTTGTAGCAATTTAACAGAAGAAGAAATATTGGATATATTATTAACTTTATCAGTAGGCAAAGATAAGAAAAAAATATATGAGCAAAGATATAAAATTAATAGTAGCTTAGTAAAAAATGATCCAGAGTTAGAAGACCAATTTAAGTTAAACACTGCTAAAAGACCAATATCAAAAAGAAGCAAAAAAGGGGATTTTACTGGAACTAACATTCAAAAAGGACAAGAAATTTTAGAATCAAGATAAATTTAGACAGAAAAAAAGCAAAAATTATTAGAGTGTTTGCCCAAAGAATTATAATAGGAGGATTATATGCTAAATAAATTAATACTTATAGAAAATAATAAAAACTATCAATTTTCTAATGAAAAAGCTTTAGTAAAGTACCTTATGGGAAATAATTATTATAATCAATCAGAAAATGAAAGACTAGAACAAATGCAGTTAAATGCATTAGCTAAATGCCTTGGAACAAATTTAGAAATCTTAAAATTAGATAAAACAAATAAGAAAAAAGAGAGAATAGATGTAAAAAACAAATTCATTATATATGATGAGATAACATACATATTGTCTTTGCTTCTGACTCAAAGAGCTATGTTACTGGAAAGTACGAATTCTAATATTTTCACCGGAAATTTAGATAAAACCAAAGTAAAAGAAAATTATATAATTGTAAACACTTTTGCAGAAAAATTATTAGACCAATATATAAATAATTAGTCTAATCCCTGAAAAAATCATTCTAAACATATATAAAGGCATTCAGGAATAAAGATAGTATCCTAGTTTGAATTTTTTAGATGTGAATGGCATCAAAAACAAATTATGTAAATCTAAAATTTGCATAAGAATAAAAAATATGTTATAATTAAGCAGTTCAAGGAAAATTGAATAGTCGCTTGCAGAAATCGAAAGAAACTACAAGAGGAAAGTCCGGGCTCCATAGAGCAAAGATGCTAGATAACGTCTAGTGAGGGTAACCTTAAGGAAAGTGCAACAGAAAATAACCGCCAGTTATGGTAAGGATGAAAAGGCGAGGTAAGAGCTCACCGCTGGTATGGTGACATACTAGGTCAGTGTAAACCCCATCTGGAGCAACACCTAAATTAGAATATAACACCTGCTCGGTGATTCTAGAATTGCGTGGCTTGAGGCATATAGCAATATATGTCCTAGATAAATGACTATTTTAAATGACAGAACCCGGCTTACAGATTTTCCTTGAACGAAATATTTAAAAGTTTTTTCATATCCTCAGGAATTTCCGCCCTAAGGATTATTTTTTCTTTTGAAATAGGATGAATAAATTCCATTTTAAAACTATGTAAAGCTTGTCTTTTTATTAGTAAACTGGCATCATCATTTTTATTATATAACAAATCACCAAGTAAAGGGTGACCAATAGATGCCATATGTACTCGTATTTGATGAGTTCTTCCAGTCTCTAATAAACATTGCAATATCGAATAATCTTTAAATCCTTTTAATACTTCATAATAAGTTATAGCAGTTTGACCACTAGGAGATATACATCTTTCAATAATACTGTTTTCTTTTCTAGCTATTGGGCTATCTATAATTCCGCTTCTTATTTTTAAAATTCCCTCTAACAACACATAAATAAGTTTTCTTAAATAAACCTGACCTCATTTGTTTAACTAAAGATTCTTGAACATATTCATTTTTTGCAAATAAAACTAATCCAGTGGTATTTAAATCAATACGATTAACTGGTCTGATTTTTTTATGTAAGTTAATAGTATCAAAATAATATTTTACGCCATTAGATAAGGAATTATCAAAATGTAATATAGAAGGATGAACTGCAATACCAGCAGGTTTATTTATACCAAGTAAATGTTCATCTTCATATACTATATTTAAAGTCATTTGAGTTGGAACTATATTTGAGTTGTCTTCAGGCAAATCTAAAATTATAGTAATCACATCACCTATATTGGCAAATGACCTTGTATCTTCAAAAGAACCATTTAATAAAATACATTTATTTCTTATTAATTTGTTTTTTAACCTGGTGGAAATTTCAAATTTTTCAGATAAAATTTGATTAATTGTCATAGATTTTTCAACTCTATATTTTAAATTCATCATTTTTCCTCTTTTCATCGAAAATATTAACATAAAACATACAGTTTTTCAATAATTAAAATTATACTTATATAAATTTAATAATATATCTAAAATACTTGAAATTTTTTAATTGTTTATATAAAATTAATACATAAAATAATATAATGAAAAAGGATGTGAGGAGGTGGAAAAAATATTATGTTGTATATTATTTTTTGATTTTTATAAAAAAATATAAATGAATCTACTTTATTTAATATAATTTAAAAGAAAAAGTAGAATAATGGAGGAAAAAGTGTTAATAGCACAAATCAAAAGTATATTAAGAAATAAATCAAATATAATTTATATAATTGTTTTTGTAATATTATTTGCGATTTTGAATATTTTTTTGAATTTTGGAACCATTATAGATAAATATTATGATCTAAAAGTAGAAGAAAGATTGCAAAGTTATCTTGCAAATTTCAATAGTGAAGACAATCTAGAAGAAATGGCTGAAAAACATAAAAAAACTCAAAGAACTGTTCTAATAAATAGTGTAATTAATTTAACAGAGGAAGATAAATAAAAAATAAAAAAAGTAAAGTATGTGCAAGATGTTGAAACTGAAATAATAATGGCAGGGGAGCATCAAATAGTACTGAATAAGATAATTGTAGACAATTGGAAACATTGCCAATATGTAGAAAAATATTTTGATCAAAAAGGAATAGAGGCAACTGCTTATGAAGGGGCAGAAATAATTGAAAATTATAACACTGTAAAAAAATTTTCAAATGTATCTCAATATATAATTATGTCTACAATTATTTTGATAGTATGTTATAAAAACATTTTAAAAAATGAAGAGCAAAATATAAAACTCTTAAAGGTAATAGGATATACAAAAAATAAGATAAAAATAATAATATTTGCTTATCTTGCGACATTGACAATACTAGGACTAGCCGGTGGAGTTATCTTATACAAATTGTTATTTACAATAGTCAACAATATATAAGGAGAAAAAAATGTATAAAGTAGAAATAATAGATGGATACAAAGAATACATAAAAAGCAAAGAAAAAATAGCAGTTTTACAAAATATAAATATAAAATTTGAAGAAGGTAAAGTGTATGCAATAATGGGAAATTCTGGAGAGGGAAAGACTACACTTCTAAACATTAAAATCACAATCATAGAAAACATAATTATTTGTTTGATTAGTATTATAATAGCATTAATTATGTTTGCAATAATAAGTCTTATTGCAAATATTATATTTAATAATATAATACAAAAAGAAATAATTGGATTAACAACAAGAAAAATACAAGAACAATTATATTATATTACTAAAATTCCTAAAAAAATAAGTGCATTTTTTGTATTAGTAATCTCTTTCATTTTAATTGCAATAGAGACTTTAAACACATATTTTACAAATAAAAGAATTCTATCTAAAAATATAAGTGAGATGTTAAAAAAGTAGGAGTATTATAAAATGATTTCAAATATAGTAAAACATATAAAATTAGTATTAAAACACAAATGGTATGTATTTAAATATTGCAACAAATTAGGAATGCCAATACAAGGGCTAAAGCATGACATGTCAAAATTTTCGTGGACTGAATTTTCAGAAAGTGTAAAGTACTATAATGGCAAAAAAAGTCCAATAGTAATTTCTCGAGAAATAAATGGCTATTCAAAAGCATGGTTACATCATAAGGGAAGAAATAAACATCATACAGAATATTGGGTAGACATAAATGCACCTGAAAAAACACCAATAATCCCATATAGATATGTAGCAGAAATGATATGTGATAGATTATCTGCATCAAAGGTGTATAATGGAAAAAATTGGACAAATAATTCTGAATTAGAATATTGGGTAAAGGAAAAAGAAAGATTAGAAATAAATAAACATGTAGAAGAAATGCTGACAGAAGTATTCAAACAAGTGGCTGAAAGAGGGATAGAAGCGGTGCTCACAAAAGAAAACATACAAAGTTTATATATAAAACATTGTGGAGAAATAAAAAAGTAAAAATAAAGTCTATTTTAAATTATAAAATTAATAAAAACAAGGAATGAGATTAAAAATGAGAATAAGATTTAAAGCATGGGCAAGGCCAGAATTAGAGTCAAGTAGTTTTTATGTATTAGAGCCTGAAACAATAAAAGGAAAATGGAGAGAACAGTTTAAAAAACCGAATAACCAATTACATTTAGAATTAGGATGTGGTAAAGGTGGTTTTATATCAAAAATTTCTGTACAAAATCCAGATATAAATTATATAGCAATAGATTTAGTAGATGCCATGCTAGGATTAGCAAAACGTAAAATTGAAGAAACTTATAAAAATAACAATAGGCAAACAGATAACATACTAATTACAAGATTTGATATAGAAAGAATTTTGCTAATATTTGACAAGACAGATGCAATTGATAGAATATACATAAATTTCTGCAATCCATGGCCAAAGGGAAAACATAGAAAAAAACGATTAACACATACAAGGCAACTTGAAAAATATAAAGAATTTCTAAAACCAGGAGGAGAAATATATTTCAAAACTGATGATGATGATTTATTTGAATCAAGCTTAACATATTTCGAAGAAACTGGATTTGAAATTATAAAGAAGACCTATGATTTACATAGTGAATATTGCCCTAAAAATATAGAAACTGAACATGAAGAGATGTTTTCAAAACAAGGAATAAAAATAAAAGCACTAATTGCAAAATTATAAATAAAAATATAAATATGGAGGAAAAATGCTAAATTTAATAAAAAATGAATTAATAAAAATATTTAAAAGAAAAAACATATATATATTATTTGCAATAGCCATATTAGTAATGATTAGTTTCAACTTGTATGAAAAATATAGAAACGTAGATGAAGATATAAAAACTCAATATGAAAAAGCATATACACAAGATAATTTATATTTAGAAAACTACGAAATATTAACTAATAAAGAAAAATATGAAGATATTGTAGAAAGGATAGAATTAGAAAAATATGCAATAGAAAATAACATAAAATATAATATTTTAGTAAATACTGAAAGCAAAAACACACAATTACCAATAGATGCAAGAATATTACTAATGAGAGTTTTTAATAATTTTGATATAATTATAGTTTTCATAATTATATATTTAACAAGCACAATTATTTCAGAAGAATTTAGCAGTGGCACAATAAAAAATTTACTAATCAAACCACATAAAAGAATAAGCATATTATCTTCAAAGATAATAACAAGCACACTAGTAACATTAATTACAGTAATAATCATTGCGATTTTTCAATATATACTAGGAGGCTTATTATTTGGGTTTGATAGCTATAATTTAGAAGCAATAAGATATAATCATATAACACAACAAATAGATACAATGAGCTTGAGTAATTATATGATTCTAATGTTTTTTAGTAAAATACCTATGTATTTAATATTAACTATAGTCAGTCTATTACTAGGTACAATCACAAGTAATATGGCGATAAATATATTGTTTTCTTTAGGCTTATATTTAATATCAAGTGAAGGAATTTTACTTAATAATATAAGTAAATATTTATTCATTTACAATTGGGATATAAGTAAATATTTATTTGGAGGAATGTCAGGTATAGGAGTCATACAACCAATACTAATATCAAGCTTCACAGCATTATTTATTATAATAACATTAATTTATATTTTTAAAAATAAAGATATAGTGAATGAATAAGAGGTGGAATATGGAAATTTTAAAATGTGATAATTTAAAAAAACAAGTAAAAGGAAAGATAATAGTAGAAAATATTTCATTTTCAATTGATAAGGGAGATGTGGTAGGATTAATTGGACCAAATGGAGCGGGTAAAACTACTATTATAAAATTAATTTTGGGTTTAATAAAAATAACAGAAGGAAAAGTTTCTATAAAAGGATATGACATAGAAAAAGACTTTATAAAAGCAATAGAAAAAGTAGGAGCAATAGTTGAAACACCAGATTTATATATGTATCTATCAGGATATGACAATTTAAAAATAACAGCTAATAATTATAAAAATATAACTAAAGAAAGAATAAACGAAGTAATAAAGCTAGTAGGACTAGAAAATAGAATAAAAGATAAAGTTTCAACTTATTCGTTAGGAATGAGACAAAGACTAGGAATAGCAGAAGCTATTATAAACAGTCCTGAACTATTAATATTGGACGAGCCAACAAATGGTTTAGATGTAGATGGAATAATTGAGATAAGAAATTTAATAACAAAATTATCAAAGCAAGGAATTGCAATTTTAATATCTAGCCATAATCTAACAGAAATTGATAATCTATGTAATAGAATCATTGCCATAAAAAATGGAAAAATTATTACTGATGATAAAATAGAAAGATTTAAATCATTTTCTAGTGAAGATACTTACATTTTAGAACTAAATCATATTGATAATCTTGAACAAATAATGCAAGACTATAAATTTGAAAAAATAGAAGGAAATAAAATAAGGGTTTACATAACCAAAGTAGAAATATCAAAAGTAATGCAAAAATTAATAGAGAACAACTATCAAGTTTATTCAGTACAAGAAGAAAAATTAACAACAGAACAAGCCTTTAGAAAAAAAGTAGGTGAAAATAAAATTGATTAAATTAATACAAAATGAGCTAATAAAAATATTTAAAAGAAAAAGTATATATATATTATTGTTTTTAGCACTTATTGCAGTTATCATATATAATTATAATAATCCAGATCAAAATAATGCATCGCCTCTTTCCACTTCTAAAATACCCATAAACGAATCAAAAGAAAAAGAAGGAAATGACATTGGGGAAAAGGTAAAATGGAAAGCAATTAATGATTTTAGACGATTATATAATAAGTATGATAAAAATTCATGGCAACGATATGCATTAAACGAAGAACGTCAGACTGTAAGCGTAAGCAATAAACAAATGAATTTTAGCCATGACATACAGACTATACTACAAATGATAAGTGATTATGAGATGAATGAAGATTCTCACATAACAATAGAAAACTATGAAAATGCAAAGATAAAGTACAGTGAATACGCCAAAGCATTAGATAGTGGAGACTGGCAAGCATATACTAATTATAAAATAAAAAATCTGACAGAAAGAAAAAATTTATCTTCAACTTTAGAAGAAGATATAAAGGGAATAAATGTAGAAATAGAAGCATATCAAATGAGACTGGATTATAATATCGCATATGCAAATGATATACCAAACCAATATATAGAACGATATAAAGCAGAAACGTATCAGTTTATGTATCAAAAAGATATAGACGAAGAATACTATAAAGAATGCAAAGCAAGAAGTGAACTTGCCAAGTATGCTATAAAAAATGGAGTAAAACAAGATATTTCACCAGAGAAGTTTAATTTGATATTGGATAATCAAGTCGATGCTAGAATTTCTTTTATTAGAACTTTTAGACATTTTGATTTAATTATAGTTATAATTGCAATATACATATCTACAACAATACTAACAGAAGAAACAAATAAAAGAACAATAAAAAGCCTGTTAACTAAACCACATAAAAGAAGTGCAATTGTAACATCAAAAATATTGGCTTGCATAATTACAATAATAATAGTAATGCTATTTTTAATTGTTGCACAATACATTGTTGGCGGAATTATATTTGGATTTGATAGCTATAAGTTGAATTACATTGGATATGATTACAATAGCCAACAAGTTGTTAATATGAATTTATTTAGCTACGTTATATTAGTTGCAGTATCTAAATTACCAATATATATTATAATAATATTATTCTGTATTTTTATGGGAGTAATAAACAACCATACAGCAATGACAATGATATTAACTTTAATTATATTTTTAATATGTAGTACCGCAATAGCTGAATGGTCAAAAGTTGAAGGAATGGGAAATTTAACAAAGTACCTAATTACTAATAATTGGGATTTTAGTACATATTTATTTGGACAAACTTCACCTATTAACGGAATCAATTTGGGATTTTCAGTACTTATATACTTAATATATTTTTTAGCACTATTAATGATAATAATATATAAATTTAGTAGAAAAGAAATATTTAATAATAATTAAAATTAATATAATAAAGCAAGATAAAAGATAAAAGAATACTGTTTTTTGATTTCAAAATAAGCCATTAAAAAGAATAGGATATTGTTTTTTACGAAAAAGAGAAAAAAGTACATAAAACAAAAAAAGAAGATGTAAAAATAAAATAAACTGATATTCATAAAATCACAGTGTGCGAATTTTGACAAAATAATTTAAATATGTTATTTTTAAGCTGTACAGGTGAATTGCCTGTCAGGATATAGGGGTTTTCATACTGAATTATGGAGGTATTAAAATGAAGAAAACTTTTATTAACCGGATCTGTGTTTTTATGTTGGCTCTTCTCATGATGGTCATCGTTGCACTTCCTGCTTATGCAGCCGATGAAAACGAGGGCGTGGCTGGAGCTTTGGCAGAAAACGATTATGGCGTAAGGCCAGAGACTTTGGACATCTGCCCATCTTGGGGAGTGATTGTGATGGAAGTTCCGCTGTCTTCCTACATCGGATTCAGCAAGACAATCGTGGTGGAAACCGCATGCATGACTGATGTCCCCTCCACTGGAGGTGGTGTTCAGCTGGAACTGTACAATCAAAATGGAACGAAGATGTACGAGTATATGTGGCCAGTACCAGTTAACCAAAGCACTGAAAAGACGTTTACTCTGCCTAAATCCGGAACCTATAAGCTGAAGGTAATTTCTGTTTGCGATGCTGATATTGCAATCAATGCGTACTGGAAATGATTCCAGAGAACAGCTGGTTGCAAGAATAACCTAGGCTAGAAAAAACAACAAGGAAGCAAAATGATTAAGTTCTAACAAACAGGTAAACCCCTATAGGTGGGAGCATAGAAAATCTATGCTCCCATTTTTAACTTTACGACTAAACCAGTTCCTACCTGTGAATGATTAGGAGCTAACGAAAAACTCCTCTTGAAAATACTTGATTCGTTGCAATTATTATTTATAAATTATCATTTTTTCTGTTAGTTAGTGAATGTTAAAATAAAACTGATAGAATACTATCAACTTATATAAAGGCATATAAAGCTCTTACTAGCCAATTAGTAAAATAATTAATATTTGCCAACAAAAAAATTCTATAAAATAAACATTGAAATTAAAAAAAATTTAGTATAAAATAAATGCATAAATAAGTCGAAAAAATATAAAACTAAAGAACAAACTAAAAGATAAATCTAAGGCAAATTGCTTATCATAGATTTATATGCGCTTTTGAAGTAAAAGAGAAAGGGATGGATTATATATGATAGTAACCTTAATAAGTAATAAGCAGATAGAATCAATTACTTTACCAAAAAAAGTAGAAGGGCAATATTGGCTTTCTAAGCTAATTGGTATAGAAGGAAAAAATGAGCAATGGGTTTTAAAATCTAATAAAAACGTAAAAATATTAGATGAAGAAGAAAGCGAAATAAATACAATCATATTAGAAGAACTAAACATATATAACCTAAAATTAACAAACAATCAAGAAAGATTAATATTATTTACAGAACCAGTAACAGATGATAGGCAAACATACCAAAAATTGCAAATAAAGCAAAATGCCGAAATAACAATTGGAAGAAACATAAACAATGGAATAGTATATTTAAATCAATTTGTATCTGGAAGACATGCAAAACTTACATTTCTAAATAGTATGTGCACAATAACAGATGAAAATAGCACAAATGGAACATTTGTAAATGGGAAAAGAATAAATGACAAAGAAAAGTTAAAAGTTGGTGATGTAATATACATAATGGGACTAAAAATAATTATAGGAAATAAATTTATTGCTTATAACAATCCAGACAATCAAGTAGAAATACACTCAACCGACTTTAAAGATTTTGTTATTCAAAAAAAAGAAACATCAGCAAACGATGAAGAAGATGATGAAATAATTCAAAAAGAATATTTCTATCGTTCACCAAGATTCAAAAGAGACATAAAGAAATTTGAACTTACAATAGATCCACCACCCCAAAATCAAGTTGGAGAAGAAACACCTTTAATATTAGTATTAGGTCCATCAATAACTATGGGAATGGCATCATTATCAACAGCAATATTTTCAATTAATAATGCTATAAGTACTGGAAGTATATCTTCAGCAATGCCATCAATTATAACATCAATTAGTATGCTTTTAGGAACCCTTATGTGGCCAATGATTTCTAAAAAATTTGAAAAGAAACGAAAAAAATTAAAAGAAGCTAAAAGACAAGAAAAATATAAAGCATATTTAGAAAATATAGAAAAACAAATTGCTGAAGAAAAAGACAGACAAAAAGAAATAATATTAGAAAATAACATAACAATTGAAGAATGTATAAAAAGAATAGAACAAAAAGATAGAAAACTTTGGGAAAGAGGAATTGGTCAAAATGATTTTCTATCATTACGTATTGGAATAGGAAGCGTTCCTTTAAATGCAGAAATAACTTATCAAAAAAGAAAGTTTAAGGTAGAAAGTGATAATCTAGAAGAGGATTTATATACACTAGGAGAAGAACAAAAATTAATACATAATGTACCACTTACAATATCATTGTTTGACAATTATATTTCAGGGGTAATAGGAAGCAGGAAAGATGAGATTCAATTCGCAAAAGGGCTTATAATGCAAATTGCAACATTATACAGCTATGATGAAGTAAAAATGGTGTTTTTATATGACGAAGAGGAAGAAAAAGATTTTGAATTTGTAAAATGGTTACCACATGTTTGGAACAAAGAAAAATCGTTTAGATTTATATGTACTAACAAAAATGAACTAAAAGATGTATCATCAGTAATTGAAAGTGAAATTAGTTACAGAAAAGAATTACAAAAAGAAGATGTATCAGAAGAGTTACCATATTATGTAATATTTGCTATGAGTAGAGAATTATCATTAAGAGCAGAAATGATAAAACAAATGTGTAAATCAAAAAACAATCTTAACATAAGTGTTATAACATTTTTTGATGAATTAAAAAACTTGCCAAAAGAATGCTCAAAAGTAATAGAACTAAATAGTAAAAACTCAAAGATATATGATAAAAATGATATAACAGGTGAATTTTCAGCATTTGAACCAGATATCCTAATTGAAAAAGATTTAACTAATTTAAGCACAAAATTAGCAAATATTGAACTTGATTTATTAGGAGGAGCATATAAATTACCTAAACTTATTACATTTTTAGAATTATTTGGAGTTGGAAAAGTTGAGTATTTAAACTCTTTAACTAGGTGGAAAGAAAATGATCCAACAAAAACATTGGAAACTGCAATAGGAATTGACACACTAGGAGACCCATTTAAATTAGACTTACATG
>CALXZT010000011.1 GCA_944393315.1 uncultured Clostridia bacterium | reverse complement strand
AAGATAAATTAAAACAAAACAAAATAGAAACAGGGTTATTACACATTTGTAATTCTTCAGCAGCTTTAAAATTTCAAAATCAACATTTAGATGCAGTAAGAATTGGTTCTGCCTTTTTAGGAAGAATAATTGTACCAAACAAAATAGGTCTTAGAAAAATAGGATATCTAGAAACAAATATTTATGAAATAAAAGAGCTAGAAAAAGGTAATAATATAGGATATTCAAACTCCTATAAAACAAAAAGAAAAACGCAAGTTGCAATACTTCCATGTGGGTATTCAGATGGAGTAAATGTGAAGGTAGACAAAGATATGTTTAGAATAGTGGACAAGCTAAGATATATTGCACATGAAATAAAATGTTTATTTAAAAAACAGGCATTATATGTTAAAATAAATGGAGAAAACTGTAAAGTATTAGGAAGAGTTGGAATGTGTCACATAACAGTTGATATTACTGGAAAAGACATAAAAGCAAATGATAAAGCACAGATACAGATAAACCCAATATATGTAAATAGCAGTATTAAAAGAATTTATAATTAATTACATAATATTTATAAAATAAATGGAGGGAGAAAAGTAATGAGTGAGAATAATATAGAAAATGAGCAAGAAAATGTAATTATTGATAAAAATGGAAAAGAAATAAGACCAAAAAAATTAGGATTTTTTAAAAAAGTTTGGTATTCAATAGCTAAATTTGAAAAATATATTGAAATGAGCTTAGAAGGAACAGGAAGAGCACTAAAATATTTATTACAAATTGAGAGTATCTTTGTCTTAATAATAGCATGTATTGGTTTATATAACTCAAATCAAAATCTAAATGTATTTATTAAAAACATAGAAGATAATGTACCAGACTTTAGGTATAAAGAAGGAGAAATAGCTTTAATATATGAAGAAGAAAACGAGGTATATACTATTGAAGACAAAAACTTAAACTTTGGAAAAATAATAATAGACTTAAATACGGCAGACCAGAATGTTATATCAGAATATGAAAATACAATAAAAAATGATGATGAAACTAGAAACATAGGTATAATTGTATTAAAGGACAAAGTAATACAAGTTGCAAAACTAGAAGAAGGTGTGCAAGGAGAATCAACAATTTCAATGACTTATGATGAAATAATGCAAAGTTTATTTGGAAGAACTGATTTAGAAGTTACAAAATCAAATTTATTAGAATACCTAGATGGAAATGGAAGAACTAGTATATTAATTGTTAATTTCTTTTCATATTTTATAGCTTATTTTATAATATATATATGTTCTGGGCTAATCTATATATTAATACTAGCTTTAGTAGGATTTATTTCAGCAAAAATAACAAAAATAAACCTAAGTTTTTCACAACTTTTTGCTATGTCGACATATGCCTTTACATTATCAAATATATTAAACATAATATATTTTGTAGCAAATTATTTTGCTGGAATAACAATTAAATATTTTGATGTCGCTTATGTAACAATCGCATATATATATTTAATTGCAGTAATGTTTTTAATAAAACTTGATACTTTAAGAAAACAAGAAAATCAAGTTAAAGAAGATAAAAAAGAGGAGAAAAAAGAAGCAGATGGACAAGAACAAATCTAATAATTCTAAAAAAGAAAAATTAAAAACGATTTTATCAATATTACTTATTTTAGTATTGATATTAGCTATAATTGCTTGTTTTATATTTATAAATAAAAATAATGCAAACAAAGATGAAAAAGAATTACCTTATACAGAATTAATAAAAGAGATTTCTAATAAAAATGTAGAAAAAATAGAAATGACAGTTGGAAGCACTTCAGCTAAGATAACACTAAAAGGTATGGCTGAAGGAGAAGAAAAAATAACAATTGTTCCAAATACACAAGTATTTATGGAACTAATTCAAGAACAAGCATTAGAAGGAAATGAGATAGAGTTAATACAAAATCAAAGAAGTATATTATCACAAATCCCATCATATTTCTTTTCGCTTTTACCAACAATTATAATGGTGGCATTATTTATAATGTTATTCAAAATGCAGGGAATTGGGGATAAAGGTGAAATATATGATGAGACAGAGAGAAAAATAAAAATTACTTTTGATGATGTAGCAGGATTAGATGAAGAAAAAGAAGAACTAATTGAAATTGTAGATTTTTTGAAAAAACCCGAAAAATTTATTGAAATGGGTGCAAAAATCCCAAAAGGAGTTTTATTATATGGAAAACCAGGAACAGGAAAAACTTTAATTGCTAAAGCAATTGCAGGAGAGGCAGGAGTTCCTTTTATATCAATGAGTGGTTCAGAATTTATAGAAATGTTTGCAGGACTAGGAGCCTCACGTGTAAGAAAATTATTTGAAAAAGCAAGAAAAATGGCACCATGTATTGTTTTTATTGATGAAATTGATGCTATAGGAGCTAGAAGAAGTGGAAATAGTGGAGCAGAATCTGAAAATAATCAAACATTAAATCAACTCTTAGTAGAAATGGATGGTTTTTCATCAGAAGAAACTATAATAGTATTAGCAGCTACAAATAGACCAGAAATGCTAGATAAAGCACTTTTAAGACCAGGAAGATTTGATAGACAAGTAACAATTCCAACTCCTGACTTAAAAGGCAGAGAAGCAATACTTGCAATACATTCTAAAGACAAAAAACTATCAGAAAATGTAACACTAAAAGGTATTGCAGAAGATACATCAGGATTTACAGGAGCAGAACTTGCAAATATTTTAAATGAAGCAGCAATAATAGCAACAAGAAATAAGCACACAGTAATAGAACAAGAGGATTTAGACGAAGCAGTTAAAAAAGTAACAGTAGGACTTGAAAAACACAGTAGAGTAATTTCTGATAAAGACAAAAAATTAACAGCTTACCACGAAGCAGGTCATGCGATAGTTAGTAAATTTTTACCAACTCAAACAGACGTAAAAGAGGTATCTATCATACCAAGAGGACTAGCTGGTGGATACACAATGTATAAAAATGATGAAGACAAATACTATATTTCAAAAACAGAAATGGAAGAAAAGCTAATTGCATTATTAGGAGGAAGAGCTGCTGAGAAATTAGCTTTAGATGACATTTCAACAGGAGCAAGTAATGATATTGAAGTTGCTACACAAGTAGCAAGAAATATGGTAACAGTCTATGGAATGAGTGATGAAATAGGTCCTATATCATTGAAAAATGATAATGGAGAACTAGATTACCAAATGTTTGGAGAGGAAATCGAAGATAAAATTGGTAGAGAAGTAAATAAATTAATAAACACTGCTTACAGAGATGCACAAACAATATTAACTCAAAATATGGATAAACTTCATGAAATAGCAGGTGTATTACTTGAAAAAGAAAAAATAAATGAAGAAGAATTCAAAAAATTTTTTAATAATTAAATTATATTAGAAAAATAATGAAAACTAGATTTTGAAAAGACAACAGTATTTATCAAAATCTAGTTTTTATAGAAAGGGGTATAATTTAGCAATGGATAAAATTTTAGACATAACTGAATTAGAAAATAAGGCAAAAGAAGTCAGAAAAGGAATAATAGATGCGGTTTACAGCGCAAATTCAGGACATCCAGGAGGTTCGCTTTCAATAGCTGATATCATGACTGTACTATATTTCAATGAAATGAGCATAGACGAAAATAATCCAAAATGGGAGGATAGAGACAGGCTAGTATTATCAAAAGGGCATTGTTCACCTGCATTATATAGCTGTTTGGCTGAAAGAGGCTTTTTTAATAAAGAAGAGCTAAAAACTTTTAGAAAATTAAATAGTAATTTACAAGGGCATCCAGATATGAACAAAGTATTAGGAGTAGATATGACAACAGGTTCATTGGGACAAGGTTTATCTGTAGCCAATGGAATGGCGATAGCTGGAAAATTAGATAAGAAAAATTATAGAGTTTATGCAATTTTAGGAGATGGAGAAATAGAAGAAGGACAAATCTGGGAAGCAGCAATGGCTTCTAGAAAATATAAATTAGATAACTTATGTGTAATAGTAGATAAAAACAATTTACAGATAGACGGAACAACTGATGAGGTAATGAGCTTAGCTCCTATTGATGAAAAATTTAGAAGTTTTGGTTTTGAAGTAATAACAATAGACGGTAACAATATTTTAGAAATTATGAAAGCTTTTGCAAAAGCAAAAACTGTAAAAAATAAACCAACCTGCATTATTGCAAAAACAATTAAAGGAAAAGGTGTGTCATTCATGGAGGATAAAGTAGAATGGCACGGAAAAGCTCCAAGTGAAGAGCAATACAATTTAGCAATGCAGGAATTAAACTAAAACCATAAAATTAATTATCAAGCTATAATTTTGCTAGTAAAAAAATAAAAACTTCATGATATTAAGATATTATAGAGGAGGTTAAAATGTTAGAAAAGAAAGTAGCAACACGCCAAAGTTATGGTGAAGCTTTAAAAGATTTAGGATATAAAAATGAAAATATAGTAGTTTTAGATGCAGATTTATCAGCAGCAACCAAAACAGGAATTTTTGCAAAAGAATTCCCTAATAGATTTTTTGATATGGGCATAGCTGAGCAAAATATGATATCTACAGCTGCTGGATTAGCAACTTGTGGGAAGATTCCCTATGCAAGCACATTTGCTGTTTTTGCAGCAGGAAGAGCATATGATCAAATAAGAAATAGTATTTGTTATCCAAAACTGAATGTAAAAATATGCGCAACACATGCAGGAGTAACTGTAGGAGAAGATGGCGCAACACATCAAATGATAGAAGATATAAGCATGATGAGAACACTTCCAAATATGACGGTAATAAGTACATCAGATGATACACAAACTAGATGGGCAGTAGAAGAAATATCCAAAATTCAAGGGCCTGTTTATCTTCGTTTATGCAGATTAGCTACACCAATTATATATGAGAATAGTAACAATTTCCAAATAGGAAAATCAATTCAAATAGGAGAAGGAATAGATGCAACAATATTTGCAACAGGGGTAACAGTATCAGAAACATTAAAAGCTAAAGAGCAGCTACAAAATAGAGGCATTAATGTTAGAGTTGTAGATATTCACACAATCAAACCAATTGATAAAGAAATGATAATCAAATGCGCAAAAGAAACAAAAAGACTAATCTCAGTTGAAGACCATAACATTATAGGAGGAATAGGTTCAGCAATAGCAGAGGTTTTAACAGAAGAGTATCCTTGCAGACTTGAAAGAATGGGAATAAACGATTGCTTTGGAAAATCAGGAAAAGCAGAAGAATTATTAGAATATTTTAAAATAGATAGTAAAGCAATAATTGAAAAATTTTTATAGACTATTTTTAAACAATTAAAAAATGATGATTGAAAACTTACAAATTTTAGTAAAATTTGAATTTAAAAAAAATAATTTAAAATTCAAAAATTTGTTTGACATTTTTAGGGTTGTATGTTATTATTTAAACAGTAGAAAAAATGTTTGCATATAATCAATAATATTATGCAAACTATAATGAAAGGAAAGTGAAAACATGGGAAGAAAACCTTCAGAAATAAATAAAAGAGAAAAAGCAATACTAAAATTTATTGAAAAACAAATAATGACAGATGGATACCCACCATCAGTACGAGAAATAGGAAAAGCAGTAGGTCTAAGTTCAACAGCAACAGTTCATGGATACTTATCAAAACTTGAAGAAAAAGGTTATATCAAAAAAGAGGACAAAAAAGGAAGAACATTAAAACTATTAAAAGGTGGTTCAGGGGAAAGTTTAGTAAAATCTAGTAAAGATTACTACACACAAAAAGAACTAGTAGATGTTCCTATAATAGGCAAAATTACAGCAGGTCAGCCAATACTTGCAGTAGAAAATGTAACAGACACATTCCCAATTCCTATTGATTTTGTTGGAAACTCAGAAAGCTTCATGTTAACTGTTAGAGGAGAAAGCATGATAGAAGCAGGAATATTAGATGGAGATTACATATTAGTAAAAAGGCAACAAGATGCTCGTAATGGAGAAATAGTTGTAGCACTAATAGGAGATGAAGCAACAGTAAAAACCTTTTATAAAGAAAAAGACCATATTAGATTACAACCAGAAAACTCTACAATGGATCCAATCATAGTACCAACATGTGAAATATTAGGAAAAGTTGCAGGAGTATTTAGAAAAATGTAAATTATAAGATGTGGCAAAAAGCCACTTCTTTTGTTATGAACTAAAAATATAGTTTAAAATTGGTTAATAAATAAAAGTGGAAATCTTAATATTCCCACTTTTTACTTATTTTATTTTGTTTTTTTATTTGTTGAGGAGAAAGAAAACTATTTCTATTTTCCTGTTTCCAAGTAGGAGGAACTACAAAACTTATATTGCTTCCAACAGTCGCTGGAGAAAATGGTGCTGTGAAAGGAACTCCAAAAGATTTAATACTGCACAATATTGAAACATATGCAAAAATTCCTACACCAATTCCTAAAAATCCAAAAAAAGTTCCTAAAAAGATAAATAAAAACCTGAAAATTCTTAAATGAAATCCAAATGCAAAATCAGGTATTGCAAAAGAAGCGATACCTGTAATTGCAACAACAATTACAAGAATTGGACTTACAATATCAGCTGCAACTGCTGATTCTCCAATAATTAAACCACCTACAATTCCTATAGTAGACCCAATAGGGGAAGGAATACGAATTCCAGCCTCACGAATCAATTCAAATGAAATTTCCATAACCAAAAGTTCTACAATTATTGGAAAAGGTACATTTTCTCTAGAAGAAAGCAAAGAAAATAGTAGTTCAGTAGGAAGAAGCTCTTGATGAAAGCTTGTTATAGCAATATAAATACCTGGAAGTAGCAATGTGATAGCAGTAGCAATAAGTCTTAAAAATCTTAAAAAATTAGCAAAACTACTCTTTAAATTAGTATCTTCAGGTGAAGAAAGAAAATCCATTGCCACAGCAGGCATTATTAAGGCATAAGGGTTTCCATTTAGTAAAACTACAACTCTACCTTGATATAAAGATTTTGCACATTTATCAGGTCGTTCAGTAGCTAGAACTTGTGGAATTCCATAAGATTTGTTTTCTTCAATCAATTGCTCTAATTGTCCAGATGATTCAATAGAGTCTATTTCCAAATTATTCAATCTATATTTTACTTCTGAAACCAAATCGTAATTAGCAATATTTTGCATATAACAAATTGAACAACTGGTATTACTTAAAGTGCCAATGTTGGTAGTTTCAATAATCAAATTTTCATTATTAACAATTCTTCTAAGTAAAGAAGTATTTGTCCTAATATTTTCGACAAAAGCTTCATGAGGTCCTCTAATTACAGTTTCATTTTCAGGAGCACTTACACTTCTTTGTTTAAAATTTTTAGCATCTACATTAAAAGCAATATTGATTGTATCAATAAAAAGAACACAATTTCCTGAATTTATTGCAGAAGCTACCTCGGAAAAAGAATTAACTGTTTTTACATTATTTTGAGGCATTAAACTACTTAAAACTAATTTATCTAGTGGCATATTTTTGTTAAAAGTAGTATTAAAATTTATTTGCATAAGAGGTTCTAACAAAAAATCATTTATTATTTGAGAATCTGTCATACCATCAAAATATATTATAAAAGAGCGATATTTTCTTTTATCAATATGACATACAAATTCCCTAACTACAACATCACTGTTAATTAGTGTATTATAAATTGATTTCATTGTATTTAAATTATCATCAATGTTAGAAAATATTTTTTTAGGAGTAGTTGGACTATTTGTTGATGTATCAATTAACTGAGAAGAAGAATTATCTTTGCTATAATGCCCACCACCCGATAGAATTGAAAAATTATATTTATTGCTAGGAATGTTACGAAAAAAGCCATTAAAAAAATTTTTAAAATTCATAATATTTTAAATCTCCTAATAAGTAATGTAATTAAATAAAATTTGTATTAGTATTTACCAAAAATGAAAAAATATGTATTATAAAAATATTTGTATAGTAAATAGCTAGCAAAGAGAAAATAAAATGCTTAAACTATTGATATTTTATAACTTTCATAGTAAAATACTATAAGAAAATCATGAAAAAAGAGGGGGCATTAGTATGGAAAATAAAGCAAAATTTTATATAACAACACCAATATATTACCCAAGTGGAAAATTTCATATAGGAACAGCATATACAACAACATTGGCAGATACTATAAAAAGATATAAAACTTTAAGAGGATATGATGCATATTTATTAACTGGAACAGATGAACACGGACAAAAAATACAAACTGTAGCTGAGAAAAACAATAAAACACCACAAGAATATGTAGATGCAATGGCAGAAGAAGCAAAAAAACTATGGAAAGAGATGGATATACAATATGATGATTTTATACGTACTACAGAGCCAAGACACACAAAAATTGTACAAAAAATATTTGATAGATTTATGGAAACAGGAGACATCTATAAAGGAAATTATGAAGGATGGTATTGTATGCCATGTGAAACTTATTTTACAAAAACACAATTGGTAGATGGAAGATGCCCAGATTGTGGAAGAGAAGTACACTTAATGAAAGAAGAAGCATATTTCTTTAACATGAAAAAATATGCAGATAGGCTTCTTAAATATTATGATGAACATGTAGAGTTTGTAAAACCAGAATACAGAAAAACAGAGATGATAAATAATTTTATAAAACCGGGATTAGAAGATTTATGTGTAAGTCGTACTTCATTTGATTGGGGAGTAAAAGTGCTAAAAGATCCAAAACATATTGTATATGTATGGTTAGATGCATTAACAAATTACTTAACAGCACTAGGGTATATGTCAGATGATGAAACCTTATTTAAAAAATATTGGCCGGCAGATTTGCAAATTGTTGGAAAAGACATAGCAAGATTTCACTTAATATATTGGCCAATTTTCTTAATGGCATTAGATCTACCACTTCCAAAAACAATTTTAGTTCATAATTGGATAATGATGAAAGACGGTAAAATGTCCAAATCAAAAGGAAATGTAATATATCCAGAAGCGTTAATTGAAAGATATGGTTTAGATGCAACAAAATATTATTTATTAAGAGAAGTGCCAGAAGCACAAGATGGACTATTCACACCAGAGGGGTTTGTTGAAAGATATAATTCAAATCTTTGTAATGACTTAGGAAACTTATTAAATAGAACAGTTGCAATGTGTAACAAATACTTTGATGGAGTAGTGCCACAATATAATGGAACTCCAAATGAAATAGATTTAGAATTTGAAAAATTCACACAAGAACAAATAAAAAAGATAGAGCAACTTTATGATGAATATAACATATCAATTGCGCTTCAAGAAGTCTGGGTACTTATCTCAAGAACTAATAAATACATTGATGAAACTCTACCATGGGTGCTAGCAAAAGAAAAACAAATAGAAAAGCTTGAAAGCACAATATATCACTTAATTGAAAACTTAAGAAAAATAGCACTAGTCTTGTTACCTGTAATGGGAAATACATCAAAAGAAATTTTAAGACAATTAGGAATTGATAATAGTAATTTAAAGACATGGGAAAGTTTAACAAAATATAATCAAATCACAAAAACTAAAGTTATACAAAAAGGTGAACCATTATTTATGAGATTAAATACAGAAGAAGAAATAGATTATATAAAAAAAGATATGAAGTCATAATTTTATGAGTAAAGGTACTAAAAATGGATTTAATATGTATAAAAAGAAAATATAGAAACATAAGAAGGATAATAATATTTAGTTTTATTTTAATCATATTTATCTATGCCTTTATAATTGGCAATTATGTTTCTGAAAGAATAAAAAGACAAAAAATATTTGAAGAAGATTTTGCAATAATATCCAAAATTATGAAAGAGCAAGAAGAATTAGCTAAAATAGAAGCAGAAAAGCCCAAACCTAAAATATTAACAGAAGAAGAAATTAATAGAATAAAAAACATATATAAAGCAGAAGAGAAAAGAGTATTTTTAACTTTTGATGATGGACCATCGCAAAAAGTAACAATACCGATATTGGACTTTTTAAATCAAGAAAACATAAAAGCAAATTTTTTTGTGCTAGGAAGTAGAGTTGAACTATATCCAGAAATAGTAAAAAGAGCATATGAAGAAGGGCATTATATTGCAAATCATGGGTATTCACATAAATATTCACAAATATATATGTCAAGCAGTTCAGTACTAGATGAATATAGTAAAACAAATCAAGCTGTTAGAAACGCAATAGGTAATCAATTATATAATACAAATATATTTAGATTTCCAGGAGGCTCAATAGGTGGAAAATATAATGACTTAAAAAATGAAGCTAAATGCATTTTAGAACAAAATAATATAGCAAGTATAGACTGGAATGCCTTAAATGGAGATGCAGAAGGATTAAAAACAGAAGAAGCATTATTAAATCGATTAAAAGAAACAGTTAATAATAAAAATAGTATAGTAATTTTAATGCATGATGCAGCAGATAAAACCAAAACATATAAGGTATTACCTCAAATTGTGCAATACCTTAGGCAGGAAGGTTATGAATTTAAAACTTTTTATGACATATTAGATGAACAATAAAAAAGAATGTAAGGAATGAAAAAATGAATAAGAAATGGGAAATAAATAGGACAGATGAAGAAAAAGTAAAAGAAATAGAAAACAAATATCACATAAATAATTTATTAGCTAAAATATTAGTAAATAGAGGAATAACAACTGAAAAAAACATAAAAGAATTTTTAAATCCAACTAGGAAAGATTTTTATAATCCATATTTAATGCCAGACATGGAAAAGGCGGTAGAAAGAATTTTAAAAGCAATAGAGGATAAAGAAAAAGTATTAATATATGGAGACTATGACGTAGATGGAATAACAAGTGTTACAGTACTAAAAAGCTTTCTAGAAGAAAGAGGATTAAATGTTGATGAATATATTCCTAACAGATTAGATGAAGGTTATGGCTTAAATAAGCCAGCAGTAGAAAAAATAGCAAATGAAAAATATACATTAATGATAACTGTAGACTGTGGAATATCAGCCATAGAAGAAGTAAAATATGCTAACGATTTAGGCTTAGAGATAATAATAACAGATCATCATGAGCCTGGAGAAAGATTGCCAGAAGCAATAGCAATTGTTGATGCTAAGAGAAAAGACAGCAAATATTCATTTAGAAATCTAGCAGGAGTAGGAGTAGTATTTAAGCTGATACAAGCAATTAGTGAAAAAATAGCTCTGGAAGAGAAAGAATATCTAAAATATTTAGATATAGTGTGTATAGGAACAATCTCAGATATAGTTCCTTTAGTTGATGAAAACAGAGTAATAGTAAAACTAGGACTAAAATTAGTAGAACAAACTAGAAATATTGGGCTAAAAACAATTTTGCAACTTTCAGGATATCAAAAAATTGATTCAACAACAATATCATTTGGAATAGCTCCAAGAATAAATGCATGTGGAAGAATGGGACATCAAGAAGAGGCATTGAAGCTGTTTTTATCAACAAATAAAGAAGAAGTAACTCAACTTGCAGAAAAATTAAATGAATATAATAGGCAAAGACAGGAAAAAGAAAGGCAAATTTTTTCAGAGGCGCTTGAAAAAATAAAGAAGAAATCAATTAATGAAGACAGAATAATGGTAATAGATGGAGAAAACTGGCATCATGGTGTAATTGGAATAGTTGCCTCAAAAATAACAGAAATGTATTTTAAACCAAGCATTTTACTATGCTTTGAAGGGGACGAGGGTAAAGGCTCAGGAAGAAGTATACCAGGATTTGATTTACATGAAGCACTAACAAGATGTGATGAAAGTCTAGAAAAATTTGGTGGACATTCAATGGCAATTGGATTAAGTGTAAAAAAAGACAAGTTAGAAGATTTAAGAAAAAAACTAGATGATATAGCTAAAGAAAAACAAATAGACAAAATTGTACCAATATTAAAAATTGATGCACAAGTAGAATTAAAAGATATCAATATGCAAATAGTAGAAAGTTTAAAACAATTAGAGCCATTTGGGGAGGAAAACAAAGTACCACTATTTGTATTTAAAAACTTAAAGATAGATTCAATACGAGCTTTATCAGAGGGAAAGCATATTAAATTAACTTTAAAGCAAGGTAATCAAAATTTAATTAATGCAATGGGATTTAACTTAGGAGAACTAACAAATGATTATCGCATAGGAGATAAGGTTGATGTTGTAGGAAGCTTAGAAATCAATAAGTTTAATGGAGAAGAGAGCATACAAATTTTATTAAAGGATATGATGAAATCAATATAGATTTTAATAATGTATGTATACAATTTGAGTGGAAGGGGAAGACATATGGAAAATAAAGAAATAACAATACAAGATGTCATAAATAAAAGAAGAGAAAAAACAAGAAGGTTTGACTCAAAATTGATAATGCGTGCATATGAATATGCAATAGGAAAACATGGAGAACAACTAAGAAAGTCAGGAGAGCCTTATATAATTCATCCCCTTAATGTTGCTTATATTCTAGCAGAAATAGGGCTAGATGATGCAACAATATGTGCAGCTCTTTTACATGATGTAGTAGAAGATACAGAAGTTACAAATGAAAACATAATAAAAGAGTTTGGACAAGAAATTGCAGAAATGGTAGCAGGAGTAACAAAGCTTGGCACCATGCAATTTACAACAGTGGAGGAAATGCAAGTTGAAGACTACAGAAAAATGTTTCTAGCAATGGGAAAAGACATTAGAGTAATTCTAATAAAGTTAGCAGATAGATTACACAATATGAGAACATTGAAATATCTAAAAAGAGATAGACAAATAGCTAATGCAAAAGAAACAATGGATTTATATGCACCACTAGCAAACAGATTAGGACTATATTCAATAAAATGGGAATTAGAGGATTTAGCATTTAAATATTTATATCCAGAAGAATATGAAGAACTCGTAAAAGGAATTGACAGAAAAAGAGAAGAAAGACTTAAATTTATCGAAAAGATAATGGCAGAT
The DNA here is from genome assembly GCA_944393315.1 of uncultured Clostridia bacterium. Lineage (GTDB taxonomy): Bacteria > Bacillota > Clostridia > TANB77 > CAG-508 > CAG-269. The sequence goes on along the minus strand of CALXZT010000011.1, from coordinate 14,947 downwards.
ATTAGAGTAGAACTAAAAAAACAAAGAATAGATGCTGAAGTTACAGGAAGAGCAAAACATTTATACAGTATATATAGAAAAATGCAAAGAGACAATAAAACCTTAGATCAAATCTATGATTTATTTGCATTAAGAATACTCGTAAATTCAGTAAAAGACTGTTATGCAGCATTAGGTGTAGTACATGAATTATATAGTCCAATGCCAGGAAGATTTAAAGATTATATTGCAGTACCAAAACCAAACATGTATCAATCAATCCATACAACACTACTAGGAGAAAAAGGAACACCTTTTGAGGTACAAATACGTACTTGGGATATGCACAAAATAGCAGAATATGGAATTGCTGCACACTGGGCATATAAAGAGGCAAATTATTTAGGAAGAGGCAAACAAGTTGTAAAAGTTGGTGAAGATAAGCTTTCTTGGCTTCGTGAAACACTTGAATGGCAACAAGATATGCAAGACCCACAGCAATTTTTAGAAACACTAAAAACAGAATTGTTTGAAGATGAAGTATATGTTTTTACACCTAAAGGAGCAATAAAAGTATTACCAAGAGGTGCAACACCAATTGATTTTGCATATAGTATACATGCAGAAATTGGGCACCATATGGTAGGAGCCAAAATTAATAGTAAGATGGTACCAATAATAACACCAATAAAAAATGGAGACATAGTAGAAATATTAACTTCAGAAAATTCAAAAGGACCAAGTATGGACTGGCTAAAATTTATAAAAAGCTCCCAAGCTAGAAATAAAATAATGAGCTGGTTCAAAAAGGAAAGAAAATCTGAGAACATAGAAAAAGGTAAGGAGCTAATAGAAAAAGAGATAAAAAGAATAGGTGTAACCCATAGTGACTTATTTAAAAATGAGTACATAACACCAATGTTAGATAGATATAAATATAAAGACTTAGATGAAATGTATGCAGCAGTTGGATTTGGAGCAATATCACCTGTTAAAATTATTGCAAGAATGCTAATTGAATATAGAAAAGAGCATAAAGAAGAGGAAAAAGACATTGAGCAAAAAATAGAAGAGCTTTCAAATCAAAAATCTAAAAAAATAAAACCTTCAAGTTCAGGAGTAATAGTTAAGGGAATAGATAATTGTTTAGTAAAGCTTTCAAGATGTTGTAGTCCATTACCAGGAGACGAAATAATAGGTTATGTAACAAAGGGAAGAGGAGTATCTGTTCATAGAAAAGATTGCGTAAATGTAAAGGACTTATTTAAAGAAGAAAACAGAATAATAGATGTAGAGTGGTATAATGAAGAAAAGTCAAGCTATAATGTAGAAATAGATATTTATGCTAATGATAGAAATGGATTATTAGCAGATATCGTAAAAACAATTAATGAAACTAAAGCACATTTAATAGGAGTAAGTGCAAAAGCAAATAAAGATAGAATAGCAATAACAGAGGTTACTGTAGAAGTTGAAAACCTAGAGGAGCTAAATAAAGTAATAAAAAATTTAAGAAAAGTAGATAGTGTATATGAGGTGAATAGAAAAAAATGATTTTAAAGGAACTAAAGATTATTACACCATTAGGAGAGCCAACAAATTGTTATATAGTATTTGATGAAGAATCAAAAGAATCAATGGTAATAGATCCAGCAGGAGAAACTGAAAAAATTATAGAAATGTTAGATATTTTAAAAGCAAATTTAAAATATATTTATATAACACATTGCCACGGAGACCATATAGGTGGGGTAAAGAAATTACATGAAGAAAGAAAAGGCAAAATATTAATACATCGACTAGATGCACCAGGGTTAAACAATCCTAATATTAGCCTTACAGAATATATAGGAGTAGAGCCTATTAACTTAGAAGCGGATTCAATTGTGGATAATGATGATTTGTTACACATAGGTGGTTTAGAATTTAAAGTAATACACACACCTGGTCATACTTGTGGAGGAAGTTCACTTTATTGTGAAAAAGAAAAAATGGTTTTTACAGGAGATACTCTTTTTAGAGGAACATGGGGAAGAACAGATCTTCCAACATCAAATTTTCAAGATATTATGGATTCTATTACAAATAAATTGATGCAATTACCAGAAGAAACTATTGTATATCCTGGACATGGTAAGTCAACAATGATTAGAGAAGAAAGACCAATTTACTTTGAATTAAAACCAAGATTGATGTAAATAAAAGGGGTTTTAAAATATAAAAGAGAGATTTATAAATTTATCTTATGAAAACACATTTAAAATAAAGAAAGGAATTTTTTAAATGAATGTAGTATTAGAAACTAAACCTCCGAAAGACGATTACAAACGAAAAATTATATATACAGTAATATTAGTTATATGTTTACTAGCAATACTGATATCTGCTTATGTATTAATATTTCGAAATGATGAAGAAGTAAGCCCAACTGAGCAGGTGCCAGTTTCAGAGGAAAAATATATACAAATGGAAACAGAATTTGAAGAAATATTCACAAATGAAACAGTCAATCAAATAAATCAAAGTATACTAATTGCTAATAAAATAAAAAAAGAAGACGAAATAATAGGAACAGCATATGAAAGTATGGAAAAAGTAACTGGAAAATATTCTCTTGATGTAAAAATTCCTTACATAAATATAAATAATTCTACAGTAGTAAAATACAATAATGAAATAGAACAAATTTTTAAGCAAAAAGCATTAGATATAATAAATGATTCTGGAAGCAAAGACATAATATATACAGTTGATTATATTGCATATATAAATGAAAATAATATACTTTCTATTGCAATACGTTCAATTTTAAAAGAAGGAAACAATGCTCAAAGAACAATAATACAGACATACAATTATGATTTTCAAAACAATAAAGAAATTACACTTGAGGAGTTATTAAAAGAAAAAGATTTAAATAAAAATAATGTAGAAAATAAGGTCGCAAATAAAATAAAACAAGAACAGGCAAAAGTAGAAGAATTAAAAAAATTGGGATATAATATTTTTGAAAGAGACCCATCAAATGATATGTACAAAGTGGAAAATACAACAGAGTATTTCTTAGGAAAAGATAATTTTCTTTACCTAATTTATGCATATGGAAATGAAAATTATACAAGTGAATTAGACTTAGTAATATTTTAGAAACAAAAAAAGAGAAGCAGGGCAGCTTCTCTTTTTTTGAAAATAAAAGGGGATGTTTTTCTTAATCAGTATGTTCTTAACTGACTATACTTATAATATATAATATTTATTTGTCCAAATTGTGAAATGAAAGTGAAATTATGGTGCTTCTTGTAATGTAACTGTAAGATCTTTTTCTATTCCATTTCTATTAACAGTTATAGTCATTTCATCTCCAATTTCATGTGTATCTCTTATCTCATTTAGTTCACTATTTGTTTTAACTTCTTTTCCATCTGCTTTTACAATAACATCTCCAGCCTTAATTCCTGCTTTTTCACCAGCAGAGAAATCATCAACAGATTTTACATAAACACCTACAACTAAATTATTAGCTCTTGCAAGTTCTTCAGTTAAATCTATTGTACTAAGACCAATGTAAGGTCTTAACACTTTATTATACTCAATAAGGTCTTTAGTTATATCAACTGTAGAATTTATTGGAATAGCGAAACCAATACCTTCAACACCAGTTCCAGAAAGTTTTAGAGTATTAACACCAATGACTTTTCCTTCGCTATTTACTAAAGCACCACCACTGTTACCAGAGTTTATTGCAGCATCTGTTTGTATACATGTATATGTTGTACCTTCACTTGTAACTTCTCTATTTACTGCACTTATAACACCACAAGTTATACTGCTTCCTAAGCCTAATGGGTTTCCAATTGCCATTGCAAATTCACCAATTTTTACTTCATCAGAATCGGCAAATTCAGCAGCAGTTAAACCTGTAGCATCAATCTTTAAGACAGCTAAATCTGTTTTAGAATCTTGACCAACTATAGTTGCATCATAAGTAGTGTCATTTCCATATAATTTAACTTTTATGCTAGTTGCTTGTGATAATTCATAATAAGAATATGACGAATTTGATGAAGAAGTATCTACAACATGATTATTAGTTAAAATATATCCATCTTCACTAATTATAATTCCAGAGCCTGATGCAGTAACTGTGGAGGTTTGTTGACCCCCAAACATAAAGAAAGAAGACGTAACAGTATAATTAATTTCAATTCCAACAATTGATGGTAATATTTTATTAGCAGCATAAACTGCTGTATCTGAATAATTTGTCAGATTAACTTGTGATACTGTTCCAGCATTAGAATAATTAGTTGATGTTTGGATAGAAGAGCTTTCACCAATAAGCTTTTCTTTTATTTGAGGAACACCAAAACAAGTTCCAATTACTATTGAACACCCAACAACTCCACTAATAAAAGGTACAAATACGCTTTTTACAAACCCTCCACTAGATTTTTGTGTAGACTTTTTTGAATAATTATTAAAATTACTCTTTGAGTAAGAGTCAGAGACTACTTGAAATTTACTTTGGGTATTAGAATATTGATTACCAAAGTTTTCAGAATTCACATTGTTATTTAATTCATTATCGTTTTCCATTTTTAAACCTCCTATAAATGCAAACATAAATTTTAATTTTAAATTATATAATCTTTTATGTAAAATTTGAAACAACAATATAAAAATAATTTAATTTGCACTTTTATTAATATAATAACCTAATACAAATATAGAATACAATATTTTTGTGAAAACTTTGTGAAAAAAATGTAATAAATACGACATGTTTTTTAAAAAGTTTAAAAATAGAACGGTTCCAATTTTAAAAAAGAGAATCTGCCTCTTTTTAAAATTATATCCGTCCCTATTTTTAAGTATACTAGTTTGATTCTGAACTATTAAGTAACAAGTCCAAAATTTTTGGAAAAATAGTTTTAGCATGTTGATTCCAATTATCTACTATTTTTTTCGCATTATAGCTAGAACCAGCAAAGGTGCTAACTTCAAAAATTGTCTCATTATTTTCAACAATTTTACATTTAATTTTATAATCATTTTCGTTTTTAGGGGTGTATTCAGCAACAACTGAAGATTCCTCTTCAATACTTGAAAGTTCTTGCTTAAAAATATGATCTGCCTTTAGTTTTACTATACCAGGCAAAATATCTTTTGTAAGGGATAATGCATTTTTTCCTTCAGATGTAATTCTATAAATGTTGTCTTTATCTTTAGCATAAGAATCTACTAAACGTGTTTCAACTAAATCATTTAAAGTTTGTCCGAAATAAAAATAATTAATATCATTGATAGAAGAAATTATTTTAAAAAGACTGCTCTCAGTAATATCTTTATTAATTTTACTAAGCATATATAAAATTAGCACTTTATTTTCGGCGAGTCTGTTGTTTTTTTCTGAAACAGCCATAAGCATACCTCCTTATTCTCACGCATTATATCATAAAAATATACAATTGTACAGAAAAAAATATTCAAAAATGTATTTAATTATTTAAAAATGTGTAGTATAATAATACCGTTAAAAACGGCAAAAGGAGGAATTATTATGATAGAAAAAAGAAAAGTAGTTATTGTAGGAGCGGGATTTGTTGGCATGAGTATGGCATATTCAGTTTTGAATCAAGGAGGAGTTGAAGAATTAGTCTTAATAGACATAGACCAAAACAAAACTCAAGGAGAAGCAATGGATTTATCACATGGACTTCCATATGCTCCACAAAGAATGGAAATAAAAGCAGGAGATTATGAAGATTGTAAAGATGCAAGTGTTATAGTTATAACAGCAGGTTTAAATCAAAAGCCGGGACAATCAAGATTAGATTTAACAGTTGCAAATGCAAAAATAGTAAAAGATATAACAGAAAAAATAATGGCAAGTGGATTTAATGGTATAATTGTAGTAGCAAGTAATCCAGTAGATGTAATGACATATGTAGTTGCAAAGGTATCAGGTCTACCAAAAGGTAGAGTATTTGGTTCAGGAACAGTACTTGATACTGCAAGATTAAGATATTTAATTGCAGACTATTTAGAGATATCAAGTAAAAATGTTCACGCTTATATTTTAGGAGAACATGGAGACTCATCACTAGTTCCATGGGAACATTGTTATGTAGGATGTAAAAGAATGTTAGATATAATGAAGGATAATAACCTTCCAACAGAAGATTTAAAGAAAATACATGATGGAGTATGGAAAGCTGCATATGAAATAATAGAAAAGAAAAGAGCAACCTATTATGGAATTGGACTAGCTTTAAATAGAATTGTAAAAGCAATTTTAAATGATGAAAATGCAATTTTAACAGTATCAACTTATTTAAATGACCAATATGGACAATCTGATATTTATATTGGAGTTCCAGCAATAATTAATAGTAGTGGAATAAAAGAACTATTAGAGCTAAAATTAAATAGTGAAGACCAAGCAAAACTAGACAAAAGTTGCAATATGTTAAAACAAATAATACAAAATGATTTAAAAGATATTATATAATAATCATTCTAGCCAAAAATGAATGGAGGAATAATTTAATATGAAAGTAAGTAAAGAAGAACTTCTTCATATAGCTGATTTAGCAGACCTAAATATAGAAGAAGAAAAAATTGATGAATATTTAGTAAATTTGCAAAAAATATTAGACTTTGCAAACATAGTTAGCAGAGAAAATGTAGAAAACTTAGAAGCAACAATAGGTTCTAGTGAAGCAAAAAATGTATTTAGAAAAGATGAGATAAAAGTTTTTGAGAATATAGAAAGTCTTATGGCAAATGCACCTGATAAAGATCAAAATATGTTTAAAATACCAAGAGTTATTTAAGTTAATTTAGTGAAAAATATAATAAAATAGGAAGAGACTTAAGTAAGGCAAAGTTGTATACAGATAATAACCACTATTAAAAGGAGGAAAATAATGAACATCACAGAATTAACAGTACATGAACTACAGGAAAAATTAAAAAGCAAAGAATTAACAATAGTACAAATCGTAGAAGCATATACCCAAAGAATAAAAGAAAAAGAACCTAAAATTGAAGCATTTATTACTTTACAGTTAGAAGAGGCATTAACAAAAGCAAGTAAATTAGATAAGAAAATAGCAAATGGAGAAAAAATATCTTCTTTAGCAGGAATTCCAATAGGAATAAAAGATATTATATGCACTAAAGGAGTTCGTACAACATGTGCATCAAAAATGCTAGAAAATTTTATTGCACCATATGATGCAACGGTAATGGAAAAAATAAATGCTGAAGAAATGATCAGCTTAGGAAAGCTTAACATGGATGAATTTGCCATGGGAAGTTCAACAGAACATTCATATTTTAAAAAGACAAAAAACCCATGGGATTTAAGTTGTATACCAGGAGGGTCTTCAGGAGGTTCAGCAGCAGCAGTAGCAGCAGATATGGTGCCATGGGCTCTTGGAACTGATACTGGAGGATCAATACGTCAACCAGCCTCTGTATGTGGAATTGTTGGACTAAAGCCTACATATGGTCTAGTTTCAAGATATGGGGTTATAGCATATGCTTCATCTTTGGATCAAGTAGGAGTATTTACGAAAGATGTTGAAGACTGTGCAATACTTCTAAATGTAATTGCAGGACATGACGAAAAAGATACAACTTCAGTTGATGTAGGAGAAAAAGATTATACACAATGTCTAGGAAAAGATATAAAAGGCTTAAAAATAGGAGTCCCAAAAGAATTTTATGGAGAAGGAATAAATGAAGAAGTAAAACAATCACTTTTAGCAGCAGTAGAAGAATATAAAAAAATTGGAGCAGAAGTAGAAGAATTTTCATTAGACATAGCAGAACTTTCACTAGCAACTTATTATATTATATCTTGTGCAGAAGCAAGCTCTAATCTTGGTAGATATGATGGAATAAGATATGGGCATAGAGCTAAAAACTATAGTAATTTAAGAGAATTATTCAAAAATTCTAGAAGTGAAGGATTTGGAGAAGAAGTAAAAAGAAGAATAATACTTGGAACTTATGTATTATCTTCAGGATATTATGATGCATATTATAAAAAAGCTCAACAAGTGCGTACACTTGTAAGTAATAAATTTAATGAAGCTTTCAAAAAATATGATGTGATATTAACACCAACTTCACCTACAACAGCATTTAAATTAGGAGAAAAATCAAGTAACCCATTAGAAATGTATTTGTCAGATATTTGTACAGTATCAGTAAATATAGCAGGACTTCCTGGAATATCTATTCCATGTGGACTAGATTCTAAAGGTTTACCAATAGGAATGCAATTAATAGGAAAAAGATTTGACGAAGAAACAATTATAAAAGTAGCACATGCATATGAAAAACAAACTAAATTTAGAGAAAAGTTTAGACCAACATTTAAGGAAGGGGTGTAAATATGTCAAGAGAAGATTATGAAATAGTAATTGGACTAGAAGTACATGCAGAGTTATCTACAAAAACAAAAATATTTTGTAGTTGCAAAACAGCTTTTGGTGGAGCCCCTAATACACAAGTTTGCCCAATATGTATGGCGATGCCAGGTACACTACCTGTACTTAATGAAAAAGTAGTTGAATATGCTGTAAAAGCGGGATTAGCCACAAATTGTGAAATTGAAAGAAATAGTAAAAATGATAGAAAAAACTACTTTTATCCTGATTTGCCAAAATCTTATCAGATCTCTCAATATGATAAACCTTTATGTATTGGTGGCAACATAGAAATCGAAACTTCAAATGGAACAAAGAAAATAGGAATAACCAGAATACATATAGAAGAAGATGCCGGAAAACTAAATCATGATGATTTAGGTGGAGGAAGTTTAGTTGATTTAAACCGTGCAGGAGTACCACTAATTGAAATTGTATCTGAACCAGATATGAGAAGTGCAGAAGAAGCAGAACATTATTTAAGAAAGTTAAAATCAATTCTAGAATATATTGAAGTTTCAGATTGCAAAATGGAAGAGGGATCTTTAAGAGCTGATGTAAACGTTTCAGTTCATAAAAAAGGTGAAGCATTTGGACAACGTACAGAAATGAAAAATATGAATTCATTTAGAAGTATTGTAAGAGCCATTGATTATGAGGCAAATAGGCAAATAGATGTAATAGAAGCAGGAGGAGAAATCGTACAAGAGACACTAAGATGGGATGAAGTATCAGGCAAAACATTTCCTATGAGAGACAAAGAAAATGCACAAGATTATAGATATTTCCCAGATCCAGATCTAGTTGCAATAAAGCTATCTGAAGAATATATTGAACATATAAAAAATAGCTTACCAGAATTACCAGAAAGCCGTAAAAAAAGATATTTAGAAGAATACAAATTATCTGAAAAAGATGCTAAAATAATAACATCCTCAAAATATTTATCAGATTTATTTGAACAAGCAGGGGAAATCTCTGAAAATATTAAAGCAGTGGGAAATTGGATAATTTCAGACATATCAAGGATTTTAAACGAAACAGAAACAGATCCGATAGCTATACCTTTTGATGCTAAACAATTAGCAGAACTTGTAATGCTGATAGATAAAGGAACAATAAATTCAAGTATAGGAAAAAAAGTATTAGAGGAATTATTTGAAAATCCAAGAAGTCCAGAAGAAATTATAAAAGAAAAAGGATGGATTCAAATATCAGATGAAGGAGCAATTAAAGAAGTAGTTTTAAAGGTATTAGAAGCAAATCCTCAATCTGTTGCTGACTACAAAGCAGGAAAAGATAGAGCATTAGGATTTTTAGTGGGGCAAGCAATGAAGGAAACAAAGGGAAAAGCAAATCCTCAAATGCTAAATAAAATGTTTGTAGAGGAAATGAAAAAATAGATAAATTAGATAATAAAATTTGTTACAAATATTATTTTAAAATAAAATCAGAAAAATTCACATATATTGAATTCAAGTATGTGAATTTTTCTGATTTTAGTACAATATAAACAGTTAGCAACCATAGTTTTTAATTGCATCAACTGAAAGCCCGCAAATTATAAATTCAATTCCAAAAATTATTCCTAACTTAAAACTATTTATCCCTAATAAATATAAAAATGAATCATGATAAAATAATAAATATGTACATAAGATGGCTGTTGAAATAATACATATCATAAATGAAAACTGTAAGCCATATTTCATAATTTTTAATATTTTTTTATTAATATTTTTCAATAAGTCATTTATTTTTTTCAAAATCATAAGAACACCTCTAATAAGATACATGTTTAGTAAATAAATACTATTATATAAATATTAGCATAAATTTAATTAAGAATCAAAGGAAAAATCTGGGAAATATCTTTACTACCTTTGAATAGATATTTAAATTTGATAAATCTATAATAAACATATTGCAAAAATAGAAAAAATTATGTTATATTTATTTTATATAAAACAAAGAAAGAGGGACTACAAATGCCAGTACCAATAGAAATAATAAAAATGAAGGAAAACTCGAAAAATAGAGAATATGTAAAAGCACAGGTTCAAATACAAGGGAATTTATTAGAATATGCATGTCCACAATTTAGAGATGACAAAGAAATAGTAATGGAAGCAATAAAAAACAATCCAGAGGCACTTGAATTTGCAAGTGATAGACTAAAAGAAGATAGAGACATAGTATATGAATCAGTTAGCAAAGTGGGGTGGACATATTGCTACGCAAAAGGAAAGTTACTTCAAGATAAAGAATTATTATTAGCAGGCTTAAAAGTAACAGGTCAAATACTGTATTTTGCAGATATAAACATGAGAGACGATGAAGAGGTAGTACTAGAGGCAGTAAAGAACAAGCCAATAATAATAAAATATGCAAGTTTAAGATTAAGAGAAAATAAGAAAATAGGAATAGCTGCAATGGAAAAAGACAAAAAATGTTATGAGTTTTTAGGAGAAAAACTAAAGCAAGATGAAGAAATAATAAATATAAAGAAGGAATAAGAAATATATGAAAAAACTAGTAATCGCAATATTAATCGCAATAATTATAATAATAGGAATATTCATTATAGCTAATTCGAACAGAAATATAAGTAAAGTTTTAGCACAATTTGAGACATATGAGAGTGATGGATATTATGATAATAAAAATAATGAAGAAGCAGCAGGATATATAGTTTCAAACAAAACACAAAACGGATACCAATATGGATATGTAAATTACAAAGGAAAAATCTTATTAGATGTCGAATATGATCAAATTTATAGAGTAATGGATATAGAAGATAAAAACAAAATATATCTTATAGCAGAAAAAAATGGCAGATATGGAGTAAATTTAAATGGCAAAGACATAATAAAATATGAATATCAATTCATTGAGTACAATAATAAAATAGAAGGATTTATATTACAAAGAACAGACAATTATGGTGTAGCAAACATTAATGGTAAAATAATTATACCAGTAGAAAATGAATCAGTAGAGGTAAAAGGGCAATATATCTATGTATCTAGTAATCAAGAAGATAAAGTATTTGATAAAAATGGAAATATTAAAGATATAGATTTTAATACATCAATTAATCCTACAGAAAATGAAAACTATTTTATAAAAGTAACAGAAACAGATGAACAATATTTTTATGGTGTTGTGGATAAAGAAGAAAAGGAATTAATAAAAACTCAATATACTTATATAGAATATTTATTTGACAATTTTTTTATAGTATGTGATGAAAACAATAAAGAAGGAATAATTGATACAAATAACAACATAAAACTAGAATTCAATTACAGCCTAATACAAAAGATTCAAGATACAAATTTAATAATGACAATAAATAATGAAACAAGCCAAACAGAAATATATTCAGAAAACTTTGAAAAAATATGTACAATGAAAAATGCAAACATAGAAAATGATGGAAATACAATAAAAATATACAATGAAGTAGAAATAAAATATTTTGATAAAAATGGAACAGAAATAAACAAGTAAAAGTAACCTAACTTTGTTTAAAATCATATTAAGTAGTAAATAATATTAAAGGTGGTTTTAATGAAGTTAGGTTTAGCTTTGTCTGGAGGCGGAATAAGAGGAATTGCACATGCAGGAGTTTTGCGAGCACTAGAGGAAAATAATATAAAAGTAGATATGATAGGTGGAACAAGCTGTGGAAGTTTAGTAGCCTCTTTATATGCTATGGGTTATTCACCTTATTACATATATATATTATTTAAAAAATACGCAAAAGAAATCACAGGAATTAATATGGTAACATTTGCCACAGGACTAAATAGCATACTTTTAAATAAAAAGTTAAAAATATCAGGACTAAACACAGGAGAAATAATAGAAAAGATCTATGACGAATTAGCTAATAAAAAAGGAATTAAAAAAATTGCTGACATTAAAATGCCCATAGTTATACCAACAGTTGACATTAGTGAATCAAATGAATATATATTTACTAATAAAATTCCAAAAAAGAATAAAAGATTTTATATAGACAATATAAGTATTGGAAAAGCAGTTAGAGCAAGTAGCAGTTTTCCAGTAGTATTTTCACCATGTGATTTCGAAAATCACAAATTTTTAGATGGAGGAACTTTAGATAATGTTCCAACTATACCAGTTAAACAATTAGGAGCAGACAAAGTAATTTCAATAAATTTTGATGCAGATGTAATTGATGAGCAAAGCAATATTATGGATATAGTTATGAAAACACTAGATATAATGGGAAATAAAATATCAGAAAAAGGATTACAAGATAGTGATTTAATAATTACAATACCAAGTGATAAAACTGGGTTATTAGACATCGAAAAAATTGACCAATGTTATAAACTTGGATATGAAACTGCAATTAAAAATATGGAGAAAATATCAGAACTAATAAAATAAGAGACTAAAGCTTTCAAAATAAGTGACTTATAAGTACCTTAAAAATAGATTTGATTTATTGTAAAATTTCCATAAGAGGGAAAAAATATGGTGAATATAAATGTAGAAAAATTATTAAGAAAGCAAGGAAAGTCGAAATATTGGTTATGTCAAAAAATGAATATAACAAATAAAAACTTAAATCAAGTTATAAAGGGAAAGACTAAATCAATATCTTTTAAATATATAGAAGAATTCTGTAAATACTTAGAATGTACACCCACAGAATTGATTTCAATAGAAGAGAAAAAGCAGGCATGAATAATCATACCTGCAATTCGATTTGTAAATTATCGAAGACAAAAATAATCTTAAATTCGCTTTTATCAATAATAGTTTTTTTTAAATCAGGAAGATTAATTATAAAATCTCTTTCATTGTTGTTGCCTATTATTATTCTTTGATTATTTGCAATAATTCTAGCATCATCAATGGAAAAATTTATCGAAACAATTCCACTTGAGCTGATATATATTTTTTGCCCATCAAAATTATCAAATAATACTTTTTTCAATCTAAGCATATTTAACATAAGACTCACCTCAACTTTCCGAAAAATTTTACCATGAAAAAATTAGAATAAATTTTGATAGTCTTTGAACAAATTATAAAAAATCATAAGAATCTTGACGCAACTTGTAGGTATTATATAGTAACAACGAAAATAAATCAATAAGAAAAAATAAATATTTCACAAAATTTGGAATATAATTTAAAATGAGAAAAATGTGAAATTTTTTTTTCTTGGAGGTTATTATGAAGATTAGGTATTTTGATAATGCAGCGACAACACCTATAAATGAAAAGGTTTTAATAAAAATGTTTCCTTATTTGACAAATTCATATGGAAATTCTTCAGCTATGTATACAATAGGAAGACATGCAAAAAAAGCTATTGAAGAGGCAAGAAGAGAAGTAGCAGACATAATAAATGTAAAACCAAAGGAAATTTATTTTACCTCATGTGGTTCAGAAAGCGATAATACTGCAATTAAATGTTTTGCATATGCTAATAAAGATAAAGGAAAACATATTATAACAAGTAAAATAGAGCATCATGCAATTTTGGAATCCTGCAGAGCACTAGAAAGGCAAGGATTTGAAGTTACATATTTGAATGTGAATAAAGAAGGAATAGTAGATGTAAATGAATTAGTAAATTCAATAAGAAATGATACAATTATGATTAGTATAATGTTTGCCAATAATGAAATAGGGACTATTCAACCAATAGAGCAAATTTCTAAAATAGCTAAATCCAAAAATATTGTATTTCATACTGACGCTGTTCAAGCTGTAGGAAATGTTGAAATAGACATTTTAAAGTTAGGAATAGATATGTTGTCGGCGTCAGCACACAAGTTAAATGGACCAAAGGGAGTAGGGGCTTTATATGTACGAACAGGAATAAACTTTGAAAAATATATAGATGGTGGACATCAAGAAAAAAATAAAAGGGCAGGTACCGAAAATGTTGCAGGAATTGTTGGACTAGGAGAGGCATGCAAATTGGCAAAACAAAATTTAGGTTATCATATTAACTATTTAACGGAATTAAGAGACTATTATATAAAGAGAATAACAGAGGAAATTCCAAATATAAAAATTAATGGCAGCTTAGAAAAAAGATTACCTGGAAATGCAAATATATCTTTTAAAGATACTGATGCACAAGAACTGCTATTTAAATTAGATGAAGTAGGAATATGTGCATCAAGCGGTTCTGCATGTAATACTGGAATTCAAGCTCCTTCACATGTTTTAACAGCTATTGGATTAACTCCTGAAGAAGCAAATGGAGCTTTACGAACTACTTTTGGAGAGGACAATACATTCGAAGATGTCGATTTCCTTGTAGAAGAGCTAAAAAGGATCTTAAATGATAAATAATAATAACAAAAGAAAATTTGCCGGAGTTTTGAAAAAAATTTATCAAAAACTCTTGACATTTAATTAATAAGCATTTATAATCTATACTTGTCAGGAGAAATGCAGGTGTAGTTCAATGGTAGAACCTCAGCCTTCCAAGCTGATGACGTGGGTTCGATTCCCACTACCTGCTC
>CALXZT010000010.1 GCA_944393315.1 uncultured Clostridia bacterium | reverse complement strand
AAAATTTTCAAAAACTATTTATCAATAGTAGATTATCTGTTATAATATACCCAATAAAGCATCTAACCAATATCTAACCAAATGATATAAAAATGTGTTATTTTATAATTAGTGTTAAATATTAAGTTAGATAAAATTGGGGCTAAAATTGTTTGATTTAGAGCCGTTTTAAGAGATATTATATAACAATAAATAATAATATATATAAAACACTTATAAAGACTCTGACTCCGACATTCCTGTGTTCGAATCACAGTACCCCAGCCATGTTGAAACTAGTAAGTAAAAATAGATAAAAAGGGAGAAATGCCAAATGGAAGCAAACAATAATCAAACAAATCAAGAACAAGAATTAGATTTAAATCAATTAATGAAAATAAGAAGAGAAAAATTATCAGAATTGCAAACACAGGGGAAAGACCCATTTGAAATCACAAAATATGATAGAACAAATTCAGCAGGAGAAATAAAAGCAAACTATGAAAATTTTGAGCAAAAAGATGTAGCAGTTGCAGGAAGAATAATTGCAAAAAGAATAATGGGAAAAGCATCATTTTGTACAATATTAGATTCTGACGAAAAAATACAAAGTTATGTAAGTATCAATGATTTAGGAGAAGAAGCTTATAAAGAATTTAAAACTTTTGACATTGGAGACATAATAGGAATAAAAGGATTTGTATTTAAAACAAGAACAGAAGAAATATCTGTACACGCAAAAGAAGTAACATTATTATCAAAATCATTAAGACCACTACCTGAAAAATTCCATGGACTAAAAGATGTAGACTTAAGATATAGACAAAGATATGTAGACTTAATAGTAAATCCAGAAGTAAAAGAAACATTCATATTAAGAAGTAGAATAATAAGTGAAATAAGAAACATATTAGACAGCAAAGGATACTTAGAAGTAGAAACACCAACACTAAACGTAATAGCAGGAGGAGCAACAGCAAGACCATTTATAACACACCATAACACATTAGAGATGGATATGTATTTAAGAATTGCAACAGAGTTATATTTAAAAAGACTAATTGTTGGTGGATTTGATAAAGTATATGAAATAGGAAAGAACTTTAGAAATGAAGGAATGGACATTAGACACAACCCAGAATTTACAGCAATTGAATTATATGCAGCATACCAAGACTACCATGACATGATGGACATAACAGAAGAAATATTTAGAACAATTGCCCAAAAAATAGTTGGAAAAACAGTCATAAGTTATCAAGGAGCAGAAATTGACTTAAGTGGAAAATGGAAAAGAACTACAATGATAGATTCAATAAAAGAAGTAACAGGAATAGATTTTAACACAATCGAGACAGACGAAGAAGCTATAGCAATTGCAAAAGAAAAGGGTGTTGAAGTAGAAGAAAGTAAGCAAACAAGAGGATATATAATAAGTGCATTTTTTGAGGAATTTGTAGAGGAAACCCTAATACAACCAACATTTATATGTGATTATCCAATAGAAGTGTCACCACTTACAAAAAAGAAACCATCAGATAAAAGATTAACAGAAAGATTTGAATTCTTTATTGCAGGACGCGAATATGGAAATGCATATTCAGAGCTAAATGATCCAATAGACCAATATGAAAGATTTTTAGAACAACTAAAACAAAGAGATGCTGGTGACGAAGAAGCTAATATGATGGATGATGACTTTATTACAGCATTAGAATATGGCATGCCACCAACAGGAGGACTAGGAATTGGAATAGACAGAATGATAATGCTATTTACAGATTCAGCATCAATAAGAGATGTTATATTCTTCCCAACAATGAAACCACTTAATTAAAATGGTATACAAACATAATAGAGCTAAAGATTTAAAAAAAGTATTTGAATAGTTTACAATAGAGGAAGAATGGCATAAAGGAAAACAACAAGTATTTCACAATAAAGAAAAAGAAAGGAAAGAATAAAATGTTTGGTTCAAATAAAAAAATTATTTATGGAATAATAATAGCAATGGCAGTAATAACATTATTAAATTATGCTACATCAGATGGTGCAATATTAGGGCTATTATTAACAATACCAGGAGTATTAATTGCTATAACATTCCATGAGTTTGCACATGCTTATGCAGCAGACAAATTAGGAGATGATACACCAAGAAGGCAAGGGCGTTTAAGCCTAAACCCAAAAGATCACATAGATCCATTAGGAATATTAATGTTATTATTTGTACACATTGGATGGGGAAAACCAGTACAAGTAAACCCAAGAAATTATGATAGAAGATTTTCTATGGAAAAAGCAGATGCAATAGTATCAGTTGCAGGTCCACTAATGAACTTTATTTTAGCAATATTTTTAACACTAGTATATTGCGCAATTGTCAAATTTGCACCAGCATCATTTTATCTAGCAACAGCAGGGCAAGTAACACTAGCAATAATATTTAATGCTATAATAGTAAATGTGGGCTTAGGTGTATTTAACTTAATACCATTACCACCATTAGATGGATCAAAAGTCTTTTTACCAATATTACCATCAAAAGCTAAATATTGGTTTATAGACAACCAACAAATATTTTATATAATATTTCTTGCACTTTGGGTTACAGGTTTAGCGGGAAGGTTTATATCACCAATAATTAGCACAATGGCAACACAAATATTAAATTTGGGAAGATTAATATTTGGACTATAAAATCATTGCTTCTATTGAATTATACAAAATTAAAAGACATTTTTATTATAAAAGAATGGAGTCATAATGAAAGATATAATAACATTAGGAATAGAATCAAGTTGTGATGAAACTTCTGCTGCTATTGTAAAAAATGGCAGAGAAGTTTTATCTAATATAATAGATACTCAAATAAAAATACATGAACAATATGGAGGAGTAGTACCAGAAATAGCTTCAAGAAATCACATCGAAGCAATTACGCGTGTTGTAAAAACCGCATTAGAAGAAGCAAATACAACATTTGAAAATATAGATGTAGTAGCACCAACATATGGACCAGGACTAGTAGGAGCACTTTTAGTAGGATTATCATATGGTAAAGGGCTAAGTTATGCAATAGGTAAACCTTTAGTTGGAGTAAACCACATTGAAGGGCACATAGCAGCAAATTACATAACACATAAAGAATTAAAACCTCCATTTTTATGTATGATGATGTCAGGAGGGAATACCCAAATTGTACATGTAAAAGATTATTGTAAATTTGAAGTACTAGGGAAAACCCGTGATGATGCAATAGGAGAAGCATTTGACAAAGTAGCAAGAGTAATAGGGTTAGGCTACCCAGGAGGACCAAAAATAGACAAGTTAGCTAGTGAAGGAATACCAAACATAGAGTTACCTAAAATACATATAGACAATTTAGACTTTAGCTTTAGTGGAATAAAAACAGCAGTAATAAATCTTCATCATAAAATGCCAGATATAAATAAGGCAGACCTATGCATAAGTTTTGAAAAAACAGTTTCAGAGGTATTAGTTCAAAACATTTTAAAGGCAGCAGAACAAACAGGAGTAAAAACAGTCTCATTAGCAGGAGGAGTATCAGCAAATAGTTATATAAGAAAAGAATTTTTAAAGTTAGAAGAACAAGGTATAAAAATTTATATGCCAGACTTAAAATTATGCACAGATAATGCAGCAATGATTGCATCAGCAGGATATTATAGATATATCAATGGAGATATATCAGACTTAAAATTAAATGCAGTACCAAACTTAAAATTAGGAGAAAGATAAAAGTGTCAATATATGTAATAGGAGACCTACATTTGTCATTTAGTGAAAACAAGCCAATGGACATATTTGGAAATAATTGGAGTGGTCATGAAGAAAAAATAAAAAAAGATTGGATAGAAAAAGTAACTGACAATGACCTAGTAATATTGCCAGGTGATTTTTCATGGTCAATGAAATTAGAAGACACTGAAAAAGATTTTGAGTACATAAATAATCTGCCAGGGAAAAAGCTATTATTAAAAGGAAACCATGACTATTGGTGGACCACAGTTACAAAAATGAGAAGGTTTTTAGAAGAAAAAAATTTTAAGAACATAGACTTTATATATAATCAAGGCTATGAATTTGAAAACTACATTATTGCAGGTACTAGAGGATGGAGTTTACTAGAAGAAGACAAAGATGAAAAAATATTAAACAGAGAACTAGCAAGGTTGGAAACTTCAATAAAAGATGGTTTACAAAAATCTGGGCAAAATTTGGAGCAAAAATGTGGAGAAAGAATAAATGGAGTAACACAAAAAGAACTAATAGTATTTATGCACTATCCACCAATTTCAAATACAAGAGTCTTAAATCATAAAGAAACACAATTCATAGAAATAATGAAAAAATATAATACAAAAAAATGCTTCTATGGGCATTTACATGGAATTTCCATCAAAGATGCTTTTGAAGGAAAATTTGAAGGAATCGAATTTAAACTTGTAAGTGCAGATGGGCTAAACTTTAAATTATGGAAATTGGGACGGTTCTCTTTTCCAATTTATTTAAAATAAATATATTAAAATAAAAAAATGGAAAAGAGAACCGTCCCCTTTTCCAATAAAGAGGAGAAATGTTAGAAATCAAAAGCTAACATAAGAAGATGCAATGGTAAATTTAGAAAAGCAAGTACAATACATAAAAACAGTTGGACCCAATAGGGCAGAACTATTAAACAAATTAGGAATATTCACATTAAAAGACTTAATAACATATTTTCCAAGAGAATACGAAGATAGGGGAAAAGTAAAAAAAATATGTGAATGCATAGATGGAGAGGTAGCATTAATAGAAGGAGTTGTAGTTTCAAGAATTGTAGAAATAAAAATGAGAAACAAAGCAATGTATAAATTGCAATTAAGAGATGAAACAGGAACCTGCACAGCATTATGGTTCAACCAATCATATTTAAAAAATATATTTAAGCCAGGAGAAAAATACAAATTTTATGGTAAAATTTCAAGTCAATATGGAAGAGTAGAAATAGCATCACCAGTATATGATAAAGCTACTGAAACAAGAAACACTGGTAAAATAATCCCAATATATCCGCTTACCAAAAATTTAACACAGAATGTTTTAAGAAAAATAATAGAATTAGGATTGTCAGAGGTAGAAGATGAATTAGAAGAAACACTCCCAGAATACATCTTAGAAAAATATAAATTAATGAATTTAAATGATACAATAAAGAAAATTCACTTTCCAGAAAAACTTGAAGACTTTGAGCAGGCACGAAAGAGATTAGCATTTGAGGAGTTATTAATAATGCAATTAGCATTATTAGAATTAAAAAATAGCTACTTAAGTGAAAAAAATGGAATAGCTTTTGAAAAAAATATAAAAATTTCAGAAGTAATAAATGAATTGCCATTCAAACTAACCAAAGCACAATTAAGAGTGTTAGAGGAAATAGAGCTAAATATGGAAAGTAACAAAGAAATGAATAGACTGTTACAAGGAGATGTAGGTTCAGGAAAAACAGTAGTAGCAATTTTAGCTGCATATAAAGCAGCAAAATCAGGATATCAAGTAGCAATAATGGCACCAACAGCTATACTTGCAACTCAGCACCTAGAAAGTTTTACTCAAATATTAAACAATAAGGGTATAAATTGTGAATTATTAATATCTAGTACAACTAAAAAGAAAAAAGAGGAAATACGTGAGAAGCTAAAAAATGGGAAAATAGATATCTTAATAGGAACACATGCAATCTTAGAAGAAAATGTTGAATTCAAAAAATTAGGATTAGTAGTAACAGATGAACAACATAGATTTGGAGTAAAGCAAAGAACAAAAATAACAGAAAAAGGTCAAAATCCAGATGTATTAGTAATGTCGGCTACTCCAATACCAAGAACTTTAGCACTTATATTATATGGCGATTTAGACATTTCAATAATCGATGAACTTCCACCAAATAGAAAAAAAATAGAAACTTATGCAGTTAGAAAAAATATGGAAGAAAGAGTAAACAACTTTGTGAAACAGCAAATAGAAGAAGGAAGGCAAGCATATATAGTATGTCCTCTAGTCGAAGAAGATGAAGAAAGTGACTTAAAAGCAGTAACAAGTTTAGCAGAAAAATATAAAAAAGAAATATTTAGCCAATATAGATTAGAATATCTACATGGCAAAATGAAGCCAAAAGAAAAAGAACAAATAATGCAAGAATTCAAAGAGGGAAACATAGATATTCTAATTTCAACAACAGTAATAGAGGTCGGCGTAAATGTACCAAATGCAAGCTTAATGATAGTAGAAAATGCAGAAAGATTTGGCTTAGCACAGTTGCACCAATTAAGGGGAAGAGTTGGAAGAGGAGAGTATAAATCATATTGTATATTAAAATATGAAGGTAATAGCGAAAACACTCGCGAAAGAATGAAAGTTATGTGTCAAACAAATGATGGTTTTATAATTTCAGAAAAAGATTTAGAACTAAGAGGCTCGGGAGATTTTTTTGGAACAGCACAACATGGTTTGCCAGAACTAAAAGTAGCAAATCTATTTGAAGATATGCCACTTTTAAAAGAAGTTCAAAAATTGGCAATAGATATTTTAAAAGAAGATCAAAAACTTGAAGATATAAAAAATAAAAAATTAAGAAAAGCAGTAAAAGAAAAGTTTAAGACTAGAATTGAAATATAAAATATTTAAATTTCCTCAACATAGAAATTGCTATGTTGAGGAAATTTTTGAAAAAATAGTTGATATTTTTCAATTACTAGAATATAATGTCAATATAAATCCTCGAAATATAATTATATTTTGAGTTACCACTTAAATAAAGGGGTAGTATTATGAAAAATTTTTTATCAAATTACAAATCAACAATTATTCTTATAGTTGCTATAATTGTTGGTTCATTCATTGGACTTATATTCCAAGAAAAAGCAACTATACTTAGTCCTTTTGGGGATATATTTTTAAATCTACTATTAGTCATCATTATTCCATTAATTTTTCTTAACATCACAACAGCAATTACAAAAATGAAAAGCCCAAAAAGAATGGGAAAGATTTTAGGAGTCATTGTGATTGTATTTTTAGCAATGTCACTAATATCTGTATTTGTTGGCTTTGCAGCAACATTTAAATCAGACTTAGTTAGTTTAGAAGATGGAGAGGCAATTAAAAATTCTTTAGAAGAAGTAGAAACTAAGCAAGAAGAATTAAACATATTACAAAGAACAGCAAACCTACTTACAGTAAATGATTTTCCAAAGTTATTTTCTAAAGATAACATTACAGCCTTATTAGTAGCAGCAATAATATTTGGAACAGCAGTTAGAATGTCTAAAGAAAAAGGAGAAATGGTAAGGCAATTTTTAGAATCTGCAAATTCAGTAGTAGAAAATGTTTTAAAAATAATTATGTATTATGCTCCAATAGGGCTTGGATGTTATATGGCATCAATGGTTGGAAGTTTTGGCACAACTATAGCAATAGGATATGTAAAAACTTTTATATTATACACAATTGTTTCAATCATATTTTTTGTGGTATTTTATACTTTATGTGCATTTATTTCTGGAGGAAAAAAAGGAGTAAAAGCATTTTGGAAAAATGCAATACCACCAACATTAACAGCTTTGGCCACATGTTCAAGTGCAGCATCAATACCAGCAAACATTAAGGCATCTAAATGTATGGGGGTATCAGATGATATTGCTGAAACAACAATACCACTTGGAACTTCATTTCATAAAGATGGAACAATAATAGGTTCAATGTTTAAAATAATGTTTTTGGTATCATTATTCGGAATGCAAATAAATACATTTAGCGAGATAATTGGAATGCTTGGTATAGCATTAGTAGCTAATCTGTTGATAACAGCTGTTCCAATTGGAGGCGGGACAATTTCAGAAATGTTTATAATCTCAATGATGGGATTCCCAGTAGCAACATTGCCAATATTGACAATAATAGCAACAATTATAGATGCACCAGCAACAGCACTTAATTCAGTTGGAGACAGTGTAGCATCGCTATTAGTAGCGAGATTCGTAGATGGAAAAGATTGGATGAAAAATAAAAATAAAAATATATAGTAGAAGAAAGTAATAAGAGGGTGTCCTGAAATAGGAACCCTCTTATGATTTATAAAATGCAATTTTTTATTATACTGACCTACCAGTCTAAAGACTTTTTTACAAAAATATGATATAAAACTAAAAATGGAGGTAAATATGAGCAAAAGATTATATGAATATACACAAATAACAGATTTAAAAGATATGTTAAAAAAGTCTGGAAAAGAATATGGAGAAAAAATAGCATATAAAATAAGAGTAGATAATGGAAAATATAAGGAAATTACTCATAATGAAGTAAGAAAAATGATAAACAGTTTAGGAACAGCTTTAATAAATATGGGACTTAAAAATAAAAGAATAGCTGTTATAGGAGAAAATAGATATGAGTGGGAAATAGCATATTTGGCAATAGTATGTGGAACTGGAATAGTAGTGCCACTTGACAAATCACTACCAGAAAATGAGCTAAAAGAATTAATCAAACGTTCAGGAGTAGAAGCAATATTTTATTCTTCAAAATATGAAGAAACATTAAAAAAAATTAAACTTTTAGGAATAGGAAAATTAAAGCATTTAATATCAATGGATTTAAAGCAACATAAAGATGGAATTTATTCACAAAGTGAATTAATTAAAGTGGGTGAAAACTTAATAAGCAAAGGAGACACAAACTTTACAGATGCCAAAATAAATAATGAAGAAATGAGCATAATGTTATTTACATCTGGAACTACATCTCAATCAAAAGTAGTAGCATTATCACACAAAAATATATGTTCAAATTTAATGGACATAGCATCAATATTAGATGTAAATTCAAATGATATATTTTTATCATTTTTGCCAATACATCATGTGTTTGAGTGTACAGTTGGTTTTCTATTTTCTTTATATAAAGGAGCACAAACTGTATTTTGTGACGGAATTAGACATATACCAGAAAATATGAAGGAATACAAAGTTTCAGTAATGGCCTCAGTACCAGCAATATATGAAGGAATATTCAAAATTATACGAAAACAGTTAGAAAAACAAGGCAAATTAGAAGACATTCTACAAAAAGAAGAAGAATATAAAGATGCAAGTATGGAAACTAAGAAAAAAGTTTTTAAAGAAGTACATGAAATGCTTGGTGGAAATGTAAAACTTTTAATAAGTGGAGCTGCAAGTTTAGACCCAACTATAGAGCAAAAATATAGAAAATTAGGGTTAAACATTGTACAAGGTTATGGATTAACAGAAACATCACCAGTTATAGCAATAGGAACAGACAAATATTATAAAGTTGGATCTATTGGAAAAACAGTTCCAAGTGTTGAAGCAAAATTAGTAAATTGTGATAAAGATAACATGGGAGAATTAGTTGTAAAAGGTCCTAATATAATGCTAGAATATTTTGAAAATAAAGAGGCAACTGAAAAAGCATTAATTGATGGCTGGTTTTACACAGGAGACTTAGCTAAGATTGATGATGAAGGATATATATTTATTTGTGGAAGAAAAAAAAGTGTAATAGTTCTAAAGAATGGGAAGAACATATTTCCAGAAGAAATAGAAAATTTGATAAATAAAATTGAAGGAGTAGAAGAATCATTTGTATTTGGAAAACAAATGTCAGAAGATAAAGAAGATATAAAAATATTTGCAAAAATAGTTTTTAATGAAAAAACTGTAAAAGAAGCATATAAAGTAAAAACACAAGAAGAAATATTTGAATCAATAAATAAAAAAGTAAAAGAAATAAATAAAACAATGCCAAAATATAAAGCAATAAGAGGAATAACTCTAACACAAGAACCACTTATAAAAACTACAACAAATAAAATAAAAAGAGAAAAGAATTTAGAACAAATTATGAAAGAAGAAAACCAAAAATGGAATTAAAAAATTTAAAAACTAATTATCTAGGAAAAAATGTTTCTTTTTATGAAAGCATAGATTCTACACAACTTGAAATTTGGAGAAGAATTGAAAATAAAACCATTAAAAATGGAGATTTAGTTTTGACACAAATACAAACAAAAGGAATCCGGAACACATGGGAGAGTGTGGCACACAGATGAAAAAAATAATATAGCATTTTCATTTTTTATAGAAGCAAACTGTAATCTTGAAAAATTGCAAGGAATTACAATAGAGATAGCAGAAACAATACTAGAAACTTTTCAAAGTTTATACAATATAAACCTTGAAATTAAAGAACCAAATGATATAATGTTTCGAGACAAAAAAATAGGAGGAATACTTACTGAAACAAAATTAAAAGGAGAAAATGTAAAGTATATAGTAATTGGTATAGGATTTAATACAAACAAAGAACATTTCAGCAAAGATATAAAAAATATAGCAACTTCAATAAAAAACGAATTTAAAATTGAAATAGATAATTTAAAAGTAATCAGTGAATTTTGTAATCTATTTGAGCCTAAAATAAATGCAAAGTTACAGAAAACAAAAGCTAATTAGTAAAAATAATGGAGGTTATCATGAAAACAGCATTTTTATTCCCAGGGCAAGGTTCTCAGAGTGTGGGAATGGGAAAAGATTTGTACGAAAAGTATGAAGAAGTAAAAAATACATATGAGAAAGTAAAAGAACTAACAGGAATAGATGTAGCTAAAATCTCATTTGAAGGAGAAGAAGAATTACTAAATCAAACAAAAAACACACAAATTTGTATCTTAACAATGAGTCTAGCAATTCTAGAAATTTTAAATAAAAATGGAATTAAGGCAGAAGTTTCAAGTGGACTAAGTTTAGGAGAATATTCAAGCTTAATTTATAGCAAAGCAATTAATTTCGAAGATGGAGTTAAACTTGTACAAAAAAGAGGAGAATATATGCAAAGCCTAGTACCTGAAGGTGAGTGGATGATGGCAGCAATGCTAGGTACAAGCGAAGAACAAGCTAAGCAAGTATGTAGCAAAGTGAAAAATGGATTTGTAGTACCAGTAAACTTTAACTGTACAGGGCAAATTGTACTCTCAGGAGACAAAGAAGGAGTAGAAGAAGCAGAGCAAATAGCAAAAAAACTAGGAGTAAAAAAAGTAAGAGTATTAAAAACATCAGGCCCATTCCATACAGAAAAACTAATAGATGCTTCACAAGCACTTAGAAGAGAGCTAGATAATTTAGAAATACATGAATTTGAAACAAAAGTTATTAAAAACATAGATGGTAAAGCATATACAAAACAAGATGATATAAAAGATATTTTGGCAAAACATATTATAAGTCCAGTAAGATTTTCTACAGGATTACAAACAATGTTAAATGATGGAGTAGATACTTTTATAGAAATAGGACCAGGAAAAACCTTGTCAGGATTTGTAAAAAGAATGGAATCAGAAAATCCAGTAAATATATTAAACATAAATAATGTAGAAACACTAGAAAACACCCTAGAGTTCATAAAGAATAGTAGAATATAGAATATTTAGAAAAAATGCTAGATTTATAAGATCTAAAATATATTGTTTAAACTTAAAAAAACAAAATAAATTTAAAGGAGAAAAAATAAATGAGTAAAGTAGCTTTAATAACAGGTGCTACAAGAGGAATTGGAAAACAAATTGCACTTAAATTAGCAAAACAAGGATATAGTATAGCATTAAACTATAGAAAGGAAAATGAAGAGCTAATAAATGCAAAAAAAGAGATAGAAGCTGAAAACGTAGAATGCCTATGTGTTCAAGGAGACGTATCAAGCTTTGAAGAGTGCGAAAGATTTGTAAAAGAAACAGCTGAACATTTTGGAACAATCGATGTATTAGTAAATAATGCTGGAATAACAAAAGATATGTTATTAATGAGAATGAAAGAGGAAGATTTCAGGCAAGTAATAGATATAAATTTAGTAGGGACTTTTAATGTAACAAAAAGTGTTATTCCATATATGATGAAGGCTCGAAATGGAAGAATTATAAATATATCATCAGTAGTAGGAATTTCAGGAAATGCTGGTCAAACAAATTATGCAGCATCAAAAGCAGGTATTATTGGTTTTACAAAAAGCTTGGCAAAAGAAGTTGCTTCAAGAAATATACTAGTAAATGCAATAGCACCAGGATTTATAGAAACAAGTATGACAGATGTATTAAAAGATGAAATAAAAGAAGAAATAGCAAAAGCAATTCCGTTAAAAAGAATGGGAACAGCAGAAGATGTAGCAAATGTTGTAAAATTTTTAACATCTGAAGAAAGTTCTTATATAACAGGTCAAGTGCTACATGTAGATGGTGGAATGTTAATGTAAATTTGAGAAAAGGAGAAAAATAAAATGGGAAAAAGAGTAGTAATTACAGGACTAGGAGCAATAACTCCAATAGGAAATACTGCAAATGAAACTTGGGAAGGAATAAAAGAAAAAAAGTGTGGAATAGACAAAATTTTACTATTTGATACAACAGGATATAAAACAAGTTTAGCAGCAGAAGTAAAAGGATATGATGAGTTAAAATATTTTGAAGTAAAGCAAGCTAAAAGACTAGACAGATCTTCTCAATTTGCAATAATAGCAGCAAGAGAAGCATTTAAAGATAGTGGAATAACAAAAGAAAATACAAATTTAGAAAGAGTGGGAATATTTATAAGCTCAGGAATAGCAGGTCTAAACACTATTCAAGAACAATGTGAAGTTAAAGTCCTAAAAGGACATAACAGAGTATCTCCAATGTTCATACCAATGACAATTGCGAACATGCCGGCAGGAAATATAGCAATAGATTTAGGAGCAAAAGGAGAATCAATATCAGTAGTAAGTGCTTGTGCATCATCTACACATGCAATAGGAGAAGCATATAAAACAATAAAATATGGTTCAGAAGATGTAATATTAGCAGGAGGAACAGAAGCATCAATTTGTGAAATGGGAATTACAGGATTTGAAAATATGAAAGCATTATCAAACTCCACAGATAAAAATAGAGCAAGTATCCCATTTGATAAAGAAAGAAACGGTTTCGTAATGGGAGAAGGAGCAGGAGTTCTTGTACTAGAAGAATTAGAACATGCTAAAAAAAGAAACGCGAAAATATATGCAGAGGTAATTGGATATGGAGCAACTTCAGATGCTTATCATATAACTTCACCAGAACCAAATGGAGAAGGTGGAGCAAGAGCAATGAAAAGAGCAATGGAAGATGCAAAAATACTACCTGAGGAAATTGACTATATTAATGCTCATGGAACTTCTACACATTTAAATGATTCAACAGAGACCAAGGCTATAAAAACAGCTTTAGGGGATATGGCTCAAAAGGTGATGGTAAGTTCAAGCAAAGGAAATACAGGACATTTATTAGGAGCAGCAGGAGGAATTGAAGCTCTAATTTGTACAAAAGCAATAGAAGAACAAATTGTACCACCAACAATTAATTACAAAGAAAAAGATGAAGAATGTGATTTAGATATAGTCCCAAATGAACCAAGAAAAGCAACAATAAATGTTGTAATGTCAAATTCATTAGGATTTGGTGGACAAAATGCAAGTATCATTTTAAAAAAGTATAAAGATTAATAAAATGTAGTTTAAGTGAAAGGAGCATATGACATGGAATACGAAAAAATAAAACAACTAATGGAAGATATGGGAAATTCAAAATTAACTTCAATAGAAATTGATTTCCCTGATGGAACCAAAATTAATATGAAAAAAGAAACTGTAGTAAAAGTTGTAGATGAAGTCAAAAATAAAGAAAAACAAACAATAAGTGAACCTACACAAAGTGAAAACATTAATCTAGAAGATACAAATGTAGAAAAATTAAATATAGTAAAATCACCAATGGTAGGAACTTTTTATGCTAAACCATCTCCAAATAGTGAAAATTATGTAGAAGTAGGTAAAAAAGTAAAAAAAGGTGATGTACTATGCATTATAGAAGCAATGAAGCTAATGAACGAAATAGAGTCAGAATTTGATGGAGAGATAAAAGAAATATTAGTAAAAGATGGAGAAATGGTTGAATATGGTAAACCACTATTTAAAATAGGATAGTACATTTCTAATATTATAAAATGTAATGCTCTAGAAAAGGCATAATTAAAAATAAAAAGGAGAAATTTATAAATGTTAAATAAAGAAGAAATTGAAAAAATAATACCACAAAGAGATCCTTTTTTAATGATAGATGAGGTAGAAGAATATCATCCAGGAGAAGGAGCAATAGCGTATAAACATGTAAAAAAAGAAGAATGGTACTTTAAAGGGCACTTTCCGGGAAATCCAATAATGCCAGGAGTATTAATTGCAGAAAGTTTAGCACAAACAGGAGCAGTTGCAATTTTAAGCAAAGAAGAAAATAAAGGTAGAAATGCATTATTTGGCGGAATTGATAAAATGAAATTCAAGAAAATGGTAACTCCAGGAGATATTCTAAAGTTAGAAGTAAAAATAATAAAACAAAAAGGACCTATAGGAGTAGGAGAAGCAGTAGCAACAGTTGATGGAAAAATCGCAGCTAAAGGAGAATTAACATTTGCAATTGTATAAAGGGAGGAGAACTATGAACAAGATATTAATTGCAAACAGAGGAGAAATAGCAGTACGAATAATTAGAGCATGTAAAGAAATGAACATAAAAACCGTAGCAGTATATTCAGAAATTGATAAAGATGCAATGCATACTCGTTTAGCAGATGAAACAGTATGTATAGGACCAGCAAATTCTGGAAAAAGCTATCTAAATTTCAAAAATATAATTGAAGCAGCTAACATAACAGGAGCAGATAGTATTCATCCAGGATTTGGATTTTTATCTGAAAATAGCCAATTCGCAAAAATATGTGAAGAATCAAATATAAAATTCATAGGACCATCATACAAAGTAATTGAGCTAATGGGAAATAAATCTAACGCAAAAGAATTAATGAAATCAGCAGGAGTTCCAGTAGTTCCAGGTTCAGACGGAAGTGTTAGAGGAATAAAAGATGCAATATATATTGCTAAAAAAATTGGATACCCTGTAATTTTAAAAGCAGCAGCAGGTGGTGGAGGAAAAGGAATTAGAGTCGCAAATAATCAAGAGGAGTTAGAAAGTAACTATAATTTAGTAAAACAAGAAGCAAAATTATCTTTTAATGATGATGAAATATATATAGAAAAATTTATAAAAAATCCAAGACACGTTGAAATTCAAGTTTTAGCTGATGAATATGGAAATGTTGTTCATTTAGGAGAAAGAGATTGTACTGTACAAAGAAAACATCAAAAAGTAATAGAAGAAACTCCATCTACAGCGATAGATGAAAAACTTAGAAATAAAATGGGAGAAGCTGCAATAAAAGCAGTAAAAGCTTCTGGGTATACCAGCTGTGGGACAGTAGAATTTTTAGTAGATAGTGATAAAAACTTTTACTTTATGGAGATGAATACAAGAATACAGGTAGAACATCCAATAACAGAAGAAAGAACAGGAATAGATATTGTAAAAGAACAAATAAAAATAGCAGCAGGAGAAAAATTAAAATTAAAACAAAAAGATATAGAATTTAGAGGTTGTTCTATTGAATGTAGAATAAATGCTGAAAATCCATCTAAGTATTTTATGCCTTGCCCAGGAACAATAACAGGTCTAAACTTGCCAGGAGGAAATGGTATAAGAATAGATACAGCAATATACGAGGGTTACGCTATTCCACCAACATATGATTCAATGATTGCGAAAATAATAGTACATGGAGCTAACAGAAATGAAGCCATTAGTAAAATGAAAAGAGCACTTGAAGAAACAGTTATAGAAGGAGTAGATACAAATATAGATTTCTTATTCCAAATAATAAAAAATCATAATTTTATAAGAGGAGATTTTGATACATCATTTATAGAAAATGAAATATTGAAAAAAGAGGTATAAAAGATGATAGTAGACAAAATAAAAAAGAGAGAGCAAGTCGCAAGAAACATTCCTAAAAAGGTAGATATACCAGTTGGAAAATGGCTTAAATGTGACAAATGCAAGGAGATTTTATATAAAGAAACAGTAAGAAACAATTACAATATATGTCCGAATTGCGGAGCGTACTTTAGAATGCATATTAATAAAAGGATTGAGCTTATATTAGATGGAGGAACATATCAAAAGTTCGATTTAAATATAGATACTTCAAATCCATTAGATTTAGAAGATTATCCTAAAAAGATAAAAGCTTTACGAGAAAAAACTGGGTTAGAAGAAGCAGTAGCTTGTGGGACAGGAAAGATAAAAGGAGAAGATGTTGTAATTTGCATTATGGATAGTGGATTCTTAATGGGAAGTATGGGAGCAGTAGTTGGCGAAAAAATAACATATGCAATCGAAAAAGCAATTGAATTAAAACTTCCATTAATTATTTTTTGTGTTTCAGGAGGAGCTAGAATGCAAGAAGGGATAATTTCACTAATGCAAATGGCAAAAACCACAGCAGCAATTTCAAAACTTAATGAAGCAGGATTATTATACATATCAGTCTTAACAGACCCAACATATGGTGGAGTTACAGCTTCATTTGCAAGTATTGCAGACATAATTTTAGCAGAACCAGGTGCAATGATTGGTTTTGCAGGACAAAGAGTAATTCAGCAAACAATAGGAGAAAGCTTGCCTGAAGGCTTCCAAACAGCAGAATTTTTGCTAGAACATGGATTTATAGATAAAATAGTAGAAAGAAAAGATTTAAAAAATACTTTATATGATTTAATACAATTTCATAAATAAGAAAAAATTCGAAAATAGCACAAAAATCCAAAATGTGAGAAAGGAGAAAACATGAGTACTAAAACAGCATGGGAAAAGGTTGAGATTGCAAGGTCACAGGAAAGAAAAACAGCACTTGACTATATAGAGAAAATATTTGATAATTTTATTGAGCTACATGGAGATAGAAATTTTAAAGATGATAAATCAATAATATGTGGATTAGCAAATATTGGAGACCAAAATTATACTATAATAGCAGAACAAAAAGGTCGTAATACAAAAGAAAATATAGAAAGAAACTTTGGAATGCCAAATCCAGAAAGCTATAGAAAAGCAATAAGATTCATGCGGTCAAGCAGAAAAGTTTAAAAGACCAGTAATAACCTTTATAGATACAAAAGGAGCTTATCCGGGAATTGAAGCGGAAGAAAGAGGACAGCGGAGAAGCAATAGCAAGCTCAATGCTAAAAATGGCAGGACTTAAAGTTCCAATTATAGCAATTGTAATAGGAGAAGGTTCAAGTGGAGGAGCTTTAGCAATAGGAGTAGGAAATAAAGTTATAATGCTAGAAAATGCAATTTATTCAATATTATCTCCAGAAGGATATG
This sequence comes from uncultured Clostridia bacterium, assembly GCA_944393315.1. Classification (GTDB taxonomy): domain Bacteria; phylum Bacillota; class Clostridia; order TANB77; family CAG-508; genus CAG-269. The sequence continues at coordinate 12,772 of CALXZT010000010.1, read as the reverse complement.
CAAGTATTTTATGGAAGGATTCCTCAAGAGCAAAAGAAGCAGCAGAAAAAATGAAATTAACTGCTAAAGATTTATATGACTTAAAAATAATAGATGAAATAATAAAAGAACCACAAAAAAACAAAAATGAAGCATTTGAAAAAATATCAAAAGATTTAAAAAAACAAATAGTAAAATATACAGAAGAGCTAAAAAAATTATCATTAGAGGAAATAGTAGAAGATAGATATCAAAAATTTAGAAAAATGGGACAAAATGCACTAATAGCTAAAAGCTAAGAGTATGTAAGACTTATAATATTGCAAGTATAAAATTTAATTTAGAAATTTATAATTAATAGGAGGATAGAAATGTTATTAGAAAAAAAGAAAATATTGATAATGGGAATCAGAAATAAATGGAGCATAGCATTTGGAATAGCAAAATCAGCATATGAAAATGGAGCACAATTATTATTTACATATATGGGAGAAGAAAATCGAACCAAAATTGAAGAATTAATATCAGAATTTAAGGGAAGTAAAGCATATGTATTAGATGGAGCTTCTGAAGATGAATTAGTTAGAGAAACTTTTGAAAAAATAAAAAAGGAAAATGGAAAAATAGATGGAATAGTACATGCCATAGCACATGCAAATACAGAGGACTTGCATAATGATTTTATTTATACAAGTAAGGAAGGATTTGCACATGCTTGTGATGTAAGCAGTTATTCATTTGTTTTAGTATCAAGAATGGCAAAAGAGCTAGATATGCTTAATGAAAATGCAAGTTTAATTACATTAACATATCATGGTTCAACCAAAGTACTAGAAGGATACAATATTATGGGTGTTGCAAAAGCAGCTTTAGAGGCAAGTGTTAGATATCTAGCAGAAAATCTTGGAAAAGAAGGAATCAGAGTAAACGCAGTATCAGCAGGCCCAATAAAAACATTATCATCAAAAGGAATAAAAGATTTTAGTTCAATTCTAACTGTAATAGAAGAAAAAGCACCACTACACAAAAATGTAACAACAGTACAAGTAGGAAATGTGGCAACATTTTTATTAAGCCAAATGTCAGATAGTATAACAGGGCAAGTAATTTATGCAGATAATGGATATAACATAATGGGAATATAAAACCCAAAAACGGGACTTGAAAAATGAAAAGACCTTTTTTCATTTTTCTAAGTCTTTTTTTATTTCACAAAAATTTCATATAAAAAAGAGTCGAAAAATATTGACTTATAAAAATTATAAATGATATACTAATGTCGAATAAAAGGCGAAAAAATACAAAAAGAAAAAGGAGAAAAAGATGCTAGAGAAAAAAAGGTTAATATTAATAACAATTTTCATATTAACATTTATAATAATTAATTTAATAATGATGAAACCTGCACAAGCTGTAACACAAATAAGAAGTACAGATATAGATAAAATAGATGAACAAAAATATCCAGGAATAAAGCAGATGATACAAGATTTGCAGGCAAAACACCCTAACTGGAAATTCAAAGTGTTATACACAGGATTAGACTGGAATGAAGTAATAGTAAATGAATATGTAGGACATGGAGACTCACCAAGAAATTTAGTTCCAGTTGGAAGCTCATTTACAGGAGAGTGGATATGTGAGTCATGTACTGCAGACAAATACTATGATAATGGAAGTTGGCGTTGTGCTTCAACAACTGCCCTAAAATATATGATTGATGCAAGAAATTCAATAAATGATTCAGATGTATTTCAATTTATGGAATTAACATATCAAGACTGTACATTTGAGAATATAAAAGTAATGGTAAATGGAACATTTTTAAACAATGATAGTTATATCAATACAATTTTAGAAGCAGGTAGAAAATACAATGTAAGTGCATATTACATTGTAGCATTAGCAATACAAGAACAAGGAAGGTCAGGAAGTAGCACAATATCTGGAACATATTCAGGATATGAAGGATATTATAACATATTTAACATCAACGGAAGTGGAAATGATAAGCCAACAATAATAAGAAATGCCCTTGCATATGCTAAGGATAAAGGTTGGAACACTTTAGAAAAAGCAATTGATGGTGGAGTAGAAAAAATCTCTACAAGTTATATAGCAAAAGGGCAAGACACATTATATTTGCAAAAATTTGATGTAGACAATTCAGATGGAAAATTATATTGGCATCAATATCAGCAAAATATAATGGCAGCACAAAATGAAGGTGTAACAATAAGAAAAACATTTGAAGAGATAAATTCAATAGATTCAGCATATACATTTGTAATACCAGTTTATGAAAATATGCCACAAGCAACATCAAAAAAACCTCAAAAAGATGCAGGAATAGATACATCAAACTTAGAACAAGTAAGAGTAAATGTAAACAGTTCAATTAATTTAAGGGCAACACCAGGAGGAGAAGTAGTAGGACTACTATATGCAAATGAAATTGTATATAGAATAGAAAAAGCAACAGAAAAAGAAAAAAATACATATTGGGACAAAGTAATGAAAAGCAATGGAACAATTGGTTATGTGGCAAGAGAAACATATGACTATGAACCACAGTATAAATTATATTTAATACCACTTGAAGAAGAAAAACCAAACGAAGGAACAGGTGAAATTCCATCTGATAACACTGAAAAAGTTAAAGTAGAAGAAGAAAGCAAACAAGTAACAATCATTCCAGGAATTACTACTCAAGAAATTATAAATATTTTGGGAACTGATGCAAAAGTAACTGACCAAAACGGAAATGAATTATCTATAGCTGCTATACCAGGAACAGGTTGCAAAGTAAATGGAATATACACTTTAGTTATGCTAGGAGATGTTAATGGAGATGGAGAAGTAAATTCAGGAGATACTCTAGCAATAAAGCAACATATAAAATCAGTAAAAGAAATAACTGATGTAGCATATTTAAAAGCAGCAGATATTAATGAAGATGGAGAAATAAACTCAGGTGATTCACTAATTGCAAAACAACATATTAAAGAAGTAAAATATATTTCAATACCAAAATAAGGTTTATAGGTTACCAAAGAAATCTAAATTTATAATGAGGAAGAAAAGATAATGAAAAAAACGTTAAGATTTATAATAATATTATTAATTATAATGGTGTTGTTTGGAATAAGTAATAAAGTTAAAGCTTTAAGCACAAGCTTGACTCCAAATAAAACAGAAGTAAACGTTGGAGATACAATAACAATAACAGCTACAATAACAGCTGCTCAATGGGATTTAAAAATAACTTTAAATGGAAAAACACTAGCAACATCATCAGAATTAGATAATTATGAAAGTAATATTACCAAAACAATAACAGCTACATACCAAGCAACTGAAGAAGGAAATTTAACTTTTTTACTTGAAGGTGATGCAACAGATGTTAGTCAAGCAGTTGAAAAAATAAATAAAAGTGTAACAGTTAATGTTAAAAAGGTAGAAACTCCTGAGCCAGAGCCAGAACCAGAAACACCAACAATATCAGAAGAACCAGAATTTACAACAACAAATGAAACAGTATATGCGACAGGAACAGTAAATGTAAGAGAATCATATAGTCAAAGTTCTAATCGATTAGGACAATTAAAACAAGGAGATAGTATAAAAAGAATAGGAATATCAACAACAATTGGATGGAGCAAAGTCGAATATAATGGTAAAGTTGCTTACATAATCAGTAGTAGTTTAACAACAACAAGACCACAAGAAGAACCAGTAGAAGAGACTCCATCTGAAGAAGAACCAGAAGAAGAACCAACTTCAGAACCAACAACAACCCAAACAAATGAAAGTGATGAAATAATAGAAGGTTTGAAAAATTTAGAAATAGAAGGAATAACATTATCACCAACTTTTAGTCCAGATATATATGAATATAGGGCAATAGTAAAAGAAGATATAAGCAAATTAACAATAAATGCATCAACTGCATCAGAAGGAGCGACAACTACAATTGCAGGAAATGAAAACCTTCAAGAAGGAGAAAACCTAATAACAATTATAGTATATAACGCAAATAACGAAGTAGAAGCAACATATCAAATAACTATCAACAAAAACACACTAGATCTAGTAGACACAGATCAAATGTTGCAAGAAGGAACAAAAGCAGCAACAAGGAATCTAATAATATTTATTGTTTTATTAATAGTAGCAATTATTGCTTTAATAGTTGTAATAATATTAAAGCATAGAAATGAATATTATGAAGAAGACTACGAAGAAGACAATATAGAAGGATATGAACAAGATAAATATCAAAGCGAAGAATTAACAAATAGTGAAGAAATTGTGGAAAACACAGATAATGAAACTGAACCAAAGGACGAAACAACAAAAAGGGAAAAAAGGAAAGGAAAACACTTTTAGAAAATGGGAAATATAGTATTATTGGATGAATTAACAATAAATAAAATCGCAGCAGGAGAGGTTATAGAAAGACCAGCATCAGTTGTAAAAGAAATGGTAGAAAATTCAATAGATGCTGGTGCAACTAATATAACAGTAGAAATAAAAAATGGTGGAATATCATATATTCGTGTTACAGATAATGGAAAAGGCATAGCATCAGACGACCTAGAAATTGCATTTGAAAGGCATGCTACAAGTAAAATAAGATCAGCAGCTGATTTAGATTTTGTTAAATCAATGGGATTTAGAGGAGAGGCATTAGCAAGCATATCTGCTATATCAAATGTAGAACTTATATCAAAAACAGAAGAACAAGAAATAGGATATAAAGTCGTTGTTGAAGGAGGAGAAGTTTTAACAAAGGAAGTGGCTGGATGTGGCACAGGTACAACTATAACAGTTAAAAATTTATTTTTTAATACACCTGTAAGATATAAATTTTTAAGAAAAGATTATACCGAATCAGGATATATTGAAGATGTAATGATAAGAGTTGCACTAGTTCACCCAGAAATTTCAATAAAGCTGATAAATACTGGAAAAACAATAATACAAACAAACGGAAATGGAGATTTAAAAACAGTAATTTATAGTATATATGGAAAAGATATTGCAGAAAAAATATTAAATGTAGATTATAAATATGATGATATAAAAATAACAGGTGTAATAGGAAAACCAGAAATAGCAAGATCTAATAGAAGTAATCAAATATTTTTTATAAATAAAAGATATGTAAAAGATAAAATTCTACAAACTGCAACAGAGCAGGCATTTAAAGGACTAATACCAATAGGAAAATTTGCGTTTTTAAGCTTAAATATAGAGATGAATCCAAGTCAAGTAGATGTAAATGTTCATCCTGCCAAATTAGAAGTAAGATTTGAAAATGAGGACAAAATTTTTAAAGCAGTATATCATGCGATAAAAGACACATTGTTAAAAGGAAGTTTTGAGGCAAACACAATATACCAAAAAGGTGAAATAACAAATATTGCAACTTCAATTCAAAATGAAGAAAAAGACCTAGTAACACCTGCTCTAAAAGAGGAAACATTACAAAACATAGAAATACCAAAGGCATTGCAAAAACCACCAGAAAATATGACCATAGAAGAAAAAGAAGAACAAGACAGTAATTTTATGCGAAAGTTATTAGAAACAAGGCAAAACAAAAAAGAAATGCAGAATATAGATGAGTTTTCTGAGGAGAAAAAAATTTCAACAATAAATGAAGAACCTAAAGTAACAAATGAAGAAACTAAAATAATACCAACTATTAATGAAGAAAACTATAAGGAATCAAATGAGCAAGATCAAACACCAGCTGTAAATGAACCAGATGACGAAGAAGAATATAACTATGAAGAAATGTATGTAAAAACATTTGGGACACGCCCATATAAACCTGTGCAACAAAATAATGTAACAATATTTGAAAATATACCAGAATATCAGAAACCAGAATATAAAATCATAGGAATAGTGTTCAATACATATATAATAATTGAAATAAAAGATGAAATGTACATAATAGACCAACATGCAGCACATGAAAGAATTATGTATGAAAAAATTAAGAAAAACTATTATAGCAATGAAACAAAAGAGTCACAGCTAATGCTTTTGCCAGACATAATTACCTTAACACATAAGGAAATGGAAGTAGCAAAAGAAAATATGCAAATGTTTGAAAAAGCAGGATTTATGGTAGAAGAATTTGGAGAAAATACTATTAAATTATCTGGAGTACCAGAGATGTGTCTAGACTTAGAGACAAAAGAAATGTTTTTAGAAACATTAGACGAAATAATGACATTAGGAAGAACAGCAAAACAAGAGATTGAAGAAAAATTTATAGCAACAGTAGCATGTAAAGCAGCAGTCAAAGCAAACATGGTTTTAGATGAAAAAGAAATAAAAAGTCTAATGGATGAATTATTGCAATTGCCAAATCCGTTTACATGTCCACATGGAAGACCAACTTCAATTAAAATGACAAAATATGAAATAGAAAGAAAATTTGCAAGAAAATAAAAAGGAGGATAAGCATATGTTAGAAAATATGTTTAACATATGCTGCAGACTATGCAAAAACTAAAAGTAATTGTGATTTGTGGTCCAACTGCATCAGGAAAAACAGAATTATCAATTGAACTCGCAAAAAAAATAAATGGAGAGATAATATCAGCAGATTCAATGCAAATTTATAAAGATATGGATATTGGAACAGCTAAACCCAAAAAAGAAGAAATGCAAGGAATAAAGCATTATTTATTAGATTTTGTTAGCCCTGACACTAGATATAGTGTAGCACAATACAAAATAGATGCAACAAATGCAATTGAAGAAATATTGCAAAATGGGAAAATACCAATAGTTGTTGGTGGGACAGGCTTATATATAGATGCATTAATATATGGGATAGAATATAATGATATAAAAATAGATGAGCAATACAGAAAAAAATTAGAAGAAATAGAAAAAGAGCAAGGGCTAGAAAAGTTATACGAAATGGCAGTCAAAATAGATGAAGAAGCAATGAAAAAAATAAGCAAAAATGATAAAAAAAGAATAATGCGTGTTCTTGAAATATACAAAGCTACAGGAAAAACAAAGACAGAGCAAGAAGCAGATTCTAGGAAAAATGATATAAAATATGCTTTTAAAGTTTTTGCACTAAATATGGATAGAGAAATCCTTTATAACAGAATAAACTTAAGAGTAGACTTAATGTTGCAAAAAGGTCTAATAGAAGAAGTAAAAAAACTAAAAGAAAAATATAACAAATTCCCAACAGCGATGCAAGGTTTAGGTTATAAGGAAGTTGTAGCATATCTTGAAAACAAAACAACTAAAGAAGAAATGACTCAAAAAATTAAAATGGAAACACGAAGATATGCTAAAAGGCAATTAACATGGTTTAGAAAAAATAAAGAAACAATTTGGCTAGATGCCACAAAAGGAAAAGAATACAATGTAAGTGAAATAATAAATTATATAAGCTAAAAATAGTTAAAAAATTCTAACTGGAGGCTTTAATTGAAAGAAAAAAATAATAAAAAAATAAAAAAAGAACAGAATAGGAATGAAAAACTAAATCGAAAAAGGTTAGTTATAGCTTTAATATCGGCAGCGGCAATAATTTACATTTTATACGCTGTAATTTTACTAAAAAAAGATGAAACAGATACAATCTTTGTTGAACAAGGCACAATTCATCAAGAAGAAACAGTAGTAGGATATATAATAAGAAATGAACAAGTAATAAAAAATGAAGAATACCAAAATGGAATTATACAAATAGCAGATGAAGGGGAAAAAGTACATAAAGACGAAGCAATTTTTCAATATTACAGTGATGAAGCAAAAGAATTATCAAATCAAATCGTAGGGCTGGATTTACTAATACAAGAAAAACTAAAAACTGAAAATATCACATCAAATGCAGATATAAAATTAATAGAGACACAAATAGAAGAAAAGATTGAAAATTTGAGAAATTTAACTAATACACAAGAATTAACAGAATATAGCAATACGATAAAAAAACTATTGGAGAAAAAAATATCAACATTAGGAGAAATAAATGGTGCAACAAATGAATTAAAAGAATTAATAAAGCAAAGAAATGATTTAAGCAATCAAATTTCAAATAGTACTAAATACCTTACTGCACCAATGAGTGGAATTGTATCATACAAAATTGATGGACTTGAGTCAGAATTAACAACACAAGATTTTAACAAATTAAGTGCAGAATATTTAAAAAGCTTGAACTTAAAAACGGGACAAATAATATCAACTAGCAGTGAAGCTGGAAAAGTAATTGAGAATTTTAAATATTATATAGCAGTACCAATGAATTCAAAAGAAGCAATGAGTTCAGAATTAGGAGACAAAATAAAGATAAGACTATCAACAAATGATGAAACAAATGCGGAAATTGTTCATATTAACGAAGAAGATGATGAAAGAATTATAATTATAAAAATAGATAGACTAACAGAAAAACTTATAAATTACAGAAAAATCTCTTTTGATGTTATATGGTCAAGCGATTCTGGGTTAAAAGTGCCTAATAAAGCAATTATAAAAGATGAAAAAGGATTAACATATGTAATAAGAAAAAGGTCAGAATATTTAACTAAATTATTAGTGAAAGTAGTAAATGAAAATGAAAACTATTCAATAGTTACAACATATAACACAGAAGAGCTAACAAATTTAGGTTTCACGCAAGAAGAGATTTCAGATTATAAGAAAATAAAACTATATGATGAGATTTTATTATATCCATCTTTAGAAGAAGTACAATAATATTACAAAAATATTACAATAATATTAAATTTAGATTACAAACAAAAAATATATTGACAATTTACAAAAAAAGTTAGATACTATAAGCACATTACGTATCGATAAAAATATTTAGGAGGTTTTTTTATGTCAGGAGCAATAATGGATAAAGTATGGGGACTATTTGGAATGGATTCAGCAGAGCCAGAGGAAGAAGAGAATGTTTATGATTTAGTAGATGAAGAACAAGAAGATCAATATGAAGATAAAAAATTATTTGGAAAGAAAAATAAAATTTTAGCTATGCCACAAAATCAATCTGTAAAAATGGTTATATCTCAACCAACCACATTTGAACAATCAGAGGAGATATGTAGCTTCTTAAAAGAGAAAAAATCAGTTATTGTAAATTTAGAATATGTTAATAAAGATGTCGCTAGAAGAATAGTAGACTTTATTAGTGGTGGAGTATATGCATTAAATGGGCATATTCAAAAAATATCTAATTCAATATTTTTAATAGCACCAGTAAACTATGAAATAACAAATGAAATGGCAAGAGAGGAAATAAAAAACAAACTTTCTGTATCTTGGCTTAAAAATAATAGCATAAACTAAAATACAATTAGAAGGGAGATAGAAATGATTACACCATTAGATATTGAAGAAAAAAGATTCTCGAGAAAAAGAATGAATGGATATAGTGTTGAGGAAGTAGATGATTTCTTAGATGAATTAGCAGTAGACTATTCTAAAAACTATAAAGAAGTATCAGAACTATCAGCCAAGGTTGAGGAATTAACCAAAAGTTTGGAACATTATAAAACCATTGAACAAACTCTTCAAAATACCTTAGTAATGGCTCAAGCTACTGCTGAAGAAACAAAAAAATTAGCACAACAGCAAGCTGATCAATTAATTCGTGAGGCACAAGCTTCAGCACAAAAGGGAGTTGAAGACTTAAAACAAGAAATAAAAATGAAACAAATAGAATTAGATGACATAAAAAAACAATTTGATATATATAAAGCAAAAATGGAATCATTACTAATATCTCAATTAGAGTTACTAAAAGATATAAATAAAGAATAAAATAATATATTTAGAGAACTAAAGACTATCTTCGAAAAAGTGGAAATGTGGACGGTTCTCTTTTCCAATTTTTTAATTTTAAAATATTAGTTCTAGGTAGAGCTTAAAAATTGGAAAAGAGAACCGTTTCTATTTCCAATCTACTATATTACAAAACTATTAAATGTTTATTACAATTCTATTAATACTATTGACAATGCCTGAAAAAGGAATAAAATGGTATTATAGAAAGCTATACTAATATGTAGGTGAATTAATGAGAATAATAGGTGGAAAAGCTAGAGGTACCAAATTATATACACTAGAAGGAACAATAACTAGACCAACATTAGACAGAGTAAAAGAATCAATATTTAATATCATACAAAATGATATTAAAGGTAGCATATTTTTAGACTTATTTTCAGGAAGTGGAGCAATAGGGCTAGAGGCAGTAAGCAGAGGTGCACAAAAAGCAATATTGTGTGACAAATCAAAAAAAGCAATAAGCATTATTAAAAAAAACATAGAAAAAACACATTTAACAGAACAAATAGAAGTATACAATATGGATTTCGAAGAATGCATAAAAAAAATAAAAAATAACTTAGATATTATATATATAGACCCACCATATCAAACTAATTATATACAAAAATCTTTGCAGATATTGCAAAATAGTATATTTGTTACAGAAAAAACTAAAATCATACTAGAAACTAATAGTGAAGAAAGAATATTAGAAGAAACTAAAGATTTAAAATTTGAAATAATAGATAAGAGAAAATATGGAATAGCACATATAATATTTTTACAGAAGATGCCCGAGCAAGAAAGGAGGCATGTTGGTACATAATCCAGCATGAAAAGGAAAGATGGAGATTTTTACATTACTAGAAACATTAGAAGATATTTTAGAAAAAAGTAGAGGAGTACCTTTTTCACAAAAAAGCATAGTGGATAAGGGTGAAATTTTGGAGGTTATAAAAGAAATTAGACTTAAATTACCAGATGAATTAAAACAAGCAAAATGGATAAAAGAAGAAAGACAAAGAATATTAGTAGAAGCACAAAAAGAAGCAGATGGAATAGTAAAAGAAGCAGAAAACAGAATAATTTCAATGATTGATGAACACGAAATAACAAGAAAAGCATATGAACAAAAAAATGAAATTATTGAATCAGCAAATGATATGTCACGCGAAATTTCAGAAGGAACAAAAGAATATGCAGATAACTTATTAAACTCAACAGAAGAAGTTTTAACAACAACTCTAAACAACCTAAGAAAAAGTATGGCAGAAGCATCAAACTTAATGGAAATGTCATTAGAGGATATTATAAAAACAGTACAAAACAGTAGAAAAGAATTAAAATAAAGGGATGTTGGATAATGGCCAAAAAGAGAAAATATAAAAAAAGAAAAAAAACTAGTAATAACATAAATGTGGCAATTATTGTAGCAATAGTAATAAGCATACTTTTAGCAGCCTTAATATGTCTAGAATCTGGAGATATAGGTAAAGCTTTAAGTAGCTTTTTAGGTGGAATGATAGGATGGTTAAAATTCGTTCTACCATTTGGAATAATTATAATTGCCATTAATTTGGCTTGCAAGAAAAAAGGGTATTTATCATCAAAACTCACGCAATATCTTATATTTATATTCTTTGTTTCAGTACTTGCAAGCATTTTCCAAATTACTTCAGGACAAATAAATATAAATCAAGAATTATCAGAAACATTAAAAATAGCATATAATGAAGGTGCACAAAATTCAGCAGGTGGAGGAGCATTAGGAACGCTTGCAGCAGTACCACTAATAAAAAGTTTAGGAAAGGCTGGCTCAATAATATTAGCACTAGGAGCTTCTCTAATTTTATTTGTAATAACTTTTGGAATAGATATAACAACAATCATTAGCGATTATGTAGACAAATTAAAAGAAACCCAAAAAGAAAATATGGAAGAAATTCTAGAACAAAGACAAAGAAGAGAGGAAAAAAGAGAAGCAAAAAGAGAAAGGAAAAAAGAAAAAAAGAAAAAAAGAAAAGAAAATGAAGAGATAGAAGATTTAAACGAAGAACAAATTCAAATAAACCTAAATGGCAGAATAATTGATGAAAACAACGGAAAAAGAAAATACAAATATGAAGAAAATGATTTAGTACCACTAGGAATGAACAAAAAAGAAGAAAATAAATCTGTAACATCACCAAATGTTATTGAAAGCAACTTATTCAAACAAGAAGAAGAGAAAAAGGAAGAAAAGACAAAGCAAGTATTACAACTAGAACATGCGATAGCAGTAGAAGAAGAAAATTATGATTTTCCACCATTAGAATTATTAAGTTTAGGAAGCAAAAAAACAATAAAAGGTGGAGCAAAAGCACTTACAGAAGTAGCTACAAAACTTCAAAAGACATTATATAGCTTTGGCGTTTCAGCAAAAGTAGAAAATGTTTCTGTAGGACCAGCAATTACGAGATATGAACTAAAGCCAGCAGAGGGAGTACGTGTAAGCAAAATAGCAAATTTAGCAGATGATATAGCTTTAAATTTAGCAGCAGAAACAATAAGAATAGAAGCCCCAATACCAGGAAAACAAGCTGTTGGAATAGAAGTTCCAAACCTAGAAAAAGAAACAGTACATCTAAGAGATGTATTAGAAAGTGATGAATTTCAAAACAATAAATCGAAATTAAGTGTAGCATTAGGAAAAGATGTAGCTGGAAACACAATGATTGCAGATATTGCAAAAATGCCACATGTGTTAATAGCAGGAGCAACAGGTTCGGGAAAAAGTGTTTGTATAAATACAATAATTACAAGTATACTATATAATAGTAAGCCAAGTGAAGTTAAGCTATTAATGGTAGATCCAAAAATAGTTGAATTATCTGTATATAATGGAATACCACATTTATTAATACCAGTCGTAACAGACCCTAAGAAGGCTGCAGGAGCACTTGCATGGGCAGTACAAGAAATG
>CALXZT010000009.1 GCA_944393315.1 uncultured Clostridia bacterium | reverse complement strand
AAGTTATCTAGTGCAGTGGCAACACATATCTACTACTATGTTCATTTCCTATGTCAGTTAGTATAGCATACAATTTATAATAAAATAATACAAAAAACAAATTTTCGCAAAAAAGATTTTTATTAAATAATCTGGTAATCTATATATAACTTGATTGATATTTGTATCAATCGTTAATGGTATGAAAAATAAAAGGGGAAATAAAGCAATGTCTTTTTCTTCAGATGTAAAAGAAGAGTTAAGTAAATTAGAAAACTTGTCAAACAAAGAAAATGTAAAACAAGAATTAATAGGTTATTTATTAAGTTGTAATACCACAATAAGTAATCACACAATAAAATTTTCTACTGAAAGTGAATATAATATTAATAGATTATCTAAACTATTAAACAATTGTCAAATTTTAGAATATAAAATAGAAATTCAAGACAAAAATTTTATTATAACCTTCAAACAAAAAAAATTAGAAGAAAAATTTGAACAATTTTTAAAAGTAGAAGAAAACTATATAGATTTAACAAGCAAAGAGCTTCAAATAATAAAACAAAGTAGCAAACAAGGAGAAGCACCAATTAAAGCACTTATGAGAGGCATGTTCCTGGGAGGAGGAGCTATAAACAATCCTAAAAAAACAAATCAATTAAGTATAGGAACAAATACAGAAAAAATTGCTAAACTAATGTTAGAAAACTTAAAAGAAAATAGTATCAAAGTAAAGATAATGAAAAAGGGTGAAAACTATCATATTTACATAAAAGATGGAGAAGAAATATCAAAAGTCTTAGCATTTATTGGAGCTAGTAAAGCAGTTTTAGAATTTGAAAACATGCGAATCGAAAAGGAAATGAGAAATAAAATAAACAGAATTGTAAATTGCAAAGAAGCAAACCTAAATAAAACTATGAATGCTTCAATAGAGCAAATAGAAGCTATAAATAAACTAAAAAAGAGCAAAAAGTTTGAGCAATTAGATGAAAAGTTAAAAGAGATTGCAGAAATCAGGTTAAAAAATCCAAATGCAAATCTAGCACAAATATCAAAAATGTTAAAAGAGCCAATTGGTAAATCTGGTGTAAATTATAGATTGAAAAAAATTGTAGACTTATCAAAAAATATATAAAAATAAATCCAAACAATGAAATGGAGATAAAATGGAACCAAAAGAATTGGGAATATATATACATATACCATTTTGTAAAAGAAAATGCTATTATTGCGACTTTTTATCATATCAAAACAAAACAGAATTAATAGATAAATATATTGAAAGTATATGTTTAGAAATAGAAAATTGGAAGAAAAATATAAATGTAAAAAAATATAATGTAACTACAATATATATAGGAGGAGGCACTCCTTCATTTATTGAGCCAAAGTATATTACAAAAATACTAAAATATCTCAATGAGTTTATTAATAAAAATGTCGAAATCACCATAGAAGTAAATCCAGGAACTGTAATAAATTCAACATTACAAAAATATAAAGATGTTGGAATTAACAGATTAAGCATAGGACTTCAAGAAACACATGATAAACTATTAAAAACAATAGGAAGAATCCACAATTATGAAGAATTTTTAAATACATATAATTGGGCAAGAGGAGTAGGATTTAAAAATATAAATATAGACCTAATGATAAGTCTCCCAAAACAAACAATACAAGATATAAAAGAAAATTTAGAAAAAATATTAAAACTAAAGCCAGAGCATATATCTGTTTATTCATTAATATTAGAAGAAGGAACCATACTAGAAAAACAAATAGAAAATGGAAATTTAAATTTGCCAGATGAAAATACGGAAAGAGCTATGTACTGGTATGTAAAAAATACTTTAGAAAAAAATGATTTTAAGCATTATGAAATATCAAATTTTGCAAAAGAAAACAATGAATCTAAGCATAACTTGAATTGCTGGAAACAAGAGCAATATAGAGGGTTTGGAATATCAGCACATTCATATATAGAAGGAGTAAGGTTTTCAAATACAACAAACTTAGAAGATTATATAGAAAATATATCAAAGCAAGACTTTGCTAAAAATATTAGAATACATGAAAGGCAAACAATAGAAGTAATGGAAAAGGAATATATGTTGCTTGGACTTAGGAAATTAAACGGAATATCAATTACTGAGTTTAAAAACAAATACAAAGAAAACCCACTATTTTTATATAAAACAGAATTAAATAAATTAGTAGAGCAAAAATTAATAATAATTAGAGGAGATAGAATAAAACTAAGTAATAAGGGGCTTGATTTAGCAAATTTAGTATGGGAAAAATTTGTCTAAATGGAACAATTAAAATAATTATGTAATATAATATACCAAAGGAAACGGAGGTAATATTATATGAAAGGATTTTTAAGAAAGACATTAGGAGTATGTTTAATAGGCTTAGGTCTAGGAATTCTACTAGTATTATTACTTCCAATCACAGGATGGCTATTTTTAATAGGTGCTATTGTAATAATTGTAGGATTTATATGGTTAGCATGCTAAATCCTAAGAAGAGGAGGTACATATGACTATTGTTGTAAAAAAAGTTCCAAAAGCTTTGAGAGGACTCGTAAAATTTTTATTTAGAATAAAAGAATAAACTTGAAAAAAATGCACAAGCTATTTAAAAGTAAAGAAACTGTTATTAATTACTTTGAAAGGTGGTGCATTTTTTTGATTGAAAAAAGAGAAGGAGAAGATTTAAAAAATGGAATACACAAAAATGATAGATTAGAGAAAATAAAAAAGAATAGCTTTAATTCAAGAATTGCTATGCATGAGGTGGGAGAAGATAATACCAAATACGGAGAATTCATATCAACATATTTTGCTTGGATACCATTAAATAAACAAAAAGAAAAAGCAAAGGAAATGGAGGAAATGACTAAAAAAGATAGTAACGAGAAATAAAAAAGAGAGAAAATAAAACTAAACACTAAAGAATAAAATTAATAAGTGCGTAAAAGCACGAAAAGGAGGATTTTAATGACATATAAATTTACGACGAGAGCAAAAAAAACCATCGAAATTGCAAATGATATTTCACTAGAGTTAGGGCATAATTATATTGCAACAGAGCATATTTTATATGGATTAGTCGAAGAGGGAGCTGGAATTGCAGCTAAAGTATTAGAAAACCAAGGGCTGGCAGCTGAAAACATAGAACAAAAGATAGAACAACTGATTGGGAGAGAAAATCCCAAAAGTAAAAGTTTAGGGTTTACTCCACGCACTAAAAAGGTAATAGAAAATGCTTTTATTGAAGCTAAAAAATTAGGATATGACTATATAGGTACAGAACATTTACTAATGGGAATATTAAGAGAAGCAGATAGTGCAGCAACAAGAATACTGCTAGAGCTAAATATAAATATTCCTAAACTATATAATGAAATAGCAAAAGTTATAAATGATGTAGATGACACTGGGATAATAGGAGGAGAACAAGGAGAAAATTCAAGAACGGGAAAAAGAGTAAACCAAGGAAAAGGTAGTTATAATTCCACACAGACTTTAAATCAATTTGGAGAAGATTTAAGTATAAAAGCAACAGAAGGAAAACTTGATCCAGTAATAGGTAGAAAAAAGGAAATTGATAGAGTAATACAAATATTATCAAGAAGGACAAAAAATAATCCATGTCTAGTTGGAGAACCAGGAGTGGGAAAAACTGCTATTGTAGAAGGATTAGCAGAACAAATTGTTACAGGAGAAGTTCCAGAAATCTTGAAGGGAAAAAGAGTTGTAACACTAGATATTTCAGGAATGGTAGCAGGGAGTAAATATAGAGGCGATTTTGAAGAAAGAATGAAAAAAGCAATAAATGAAGCAAAAAAAGCTGGAGATGTAATTTTGTTTATTGATGAATTTCATACAATAGTTGGGGCAGGTTCAGCAGAAGGATCAATTGATGCAGCAAATATTTTAAAGCCACTTTTAGCAAGAGGCGAGATACAACTTATTGGAGCTACTACTTTGAATGAATATAGAAAATTTATAGAAAAAGATCCTGCTTTAGAAAGAAGATTTAGTCCTGTAACAATAGAAGAGCCAAGCAGAGAAGATACAATATTAATTTTAAATGGTTTAAGAGACAAATATGAGGCACATCACAACGTAAAAATTACAGATGAAGCAATAAAAGCAGCAACTGAATTATCAATTAGATATATAAATGATAGATTTCTTCCAGACAAAGCAATAGATTTAATTGATGAAGCAGCATCAAGAGTGAGACTAAAAGCATATACAGAGCCAGAAAATTTAAAACAAATGCAAGAGGAACTAGAAATAATTTCAAAAGATAAAGAAGAAGCTGTAAGAAGTCAAAAATTTGAAAAAGCTGCAAGTTTAAGAGATAAAGAAAAAAAGCTAAGAGAAGCTGTTCAAAATGAGGAAGAAAAGTGGAAAAATAAAAACAATAAATTTATCATTGATATTACTGAAGAAAATATAGCAGAGGTTATTTCTTCATGGACAGGAATTCCAGTACAGAAGTTGACCCAAGATGAAAATGAAAAACTAAAAACTTTAGAAGAAACCTTGCATAAAAGAGTTGTAGGACAAACAGATGCAGTTGAGGCAGTAAGCAAAGCAATTAGAAGAGGTAGAGTAGGATTAAAAGATCCTAAAAGACCAATAGGTTCATTTCTATTTTTAGGACCAACAGGAGTAGGAAAAACTGAACTATCTAAAGCCCTAGCAGAGGTGTTATTTGGAAATGAAAATGCTTTAATAAGAATAGACATGTCAGAATATATGGAAGCACACTCTGTATCAAAATTAATAGGTT
The DNA here is from genome assembly GCA_944393315.1 of uncultured Clostridia bacterium. Lineage (GTDB taxonomy): Bacteria > Bacillota > Clostridia > TANB77 > CAG-508 > CAG-269. Next base: position 25,719 of record CALXZT010000009.1, on the reverse strand, counting down.
CACCACCAGGCTATGTAGGGTTTGATGAAGGTGGGCAACTTACTGAAAAAATAAGAAGAAAACCTTATTCTATTATATTATTTGATGAAATAGAAAAAGCACATCCAAATGTAATGAATATACTATTACAAATTTTAGAGGATGGAAGATTAACAGATAGTCAAGGAAGAACAATTAATTTTAAAAATACAGTAATTATTATGACTTCAAATATAGGTGCAAGAGTAATTACAGAAAAGAAGAGCTTTGGATTTGCAAGCAATCAAGAAAAAGATGAAGAAAAAAAAGAATATGAAGAAATCAAAAAAGAAGTAATAGGAATTCTTAAAAAAGAACTAAGACCAGAATTTATTAATCGTATTGATGAAATTATTGTATTTAAAAAATTAAGTGAACAAGAGATAAGACAAATAGTTGATATAATGGTTAATCAAGTATTAGAAAGACTAAAGGAAAAGAAGATAAATGTTGAAGTAACAGATAATTTAAAAGATTTAATTGCCAAAAAAGGAACAGACAAATCTTTTGGAGCAAGACCTCTTAGAAGAACTGTCCAAAATTTATTAGAAGATTCTTTAGCAGAAGGAATTTTAGAAGGAAAGATAAGAAAAAATCAAACCGCAATAATAGATGTTAAAGATGAAAAAGTAATTATTAATGCCTAAAAGTAATAAAAAAATTGGCTAATAAAGCATTGACAACAAAAATAAATAATAGTATAATAATTAACATAAGTGTAATGAAAAAACAATTAAGAGACAAGTAAAATAAAGGTTACTTAACAAGAGAGAATAGTCATAGGCTGAGAGCTATTTAAAGAAAACATATTTGAAAACTACCTCTTAAAGTTCTTGGTGTATACAAGCCAAGCGGAAATAGATACGTTATAATCTAAATTAAGTAAAAATTAGGATGGAACCGTGCTAAACGGACTAATAAAGTAAATTTAGCACTCCTATAGGTGTAAAAGCATCTATGGGGGTGCTTTTGCTATTAGAACTAAAAGTTTTAATAAATTAATAAGGAGGGATTTTTATGATAAAAGTTACACTAAAAGATGGTTCTATAATTGAGGTAGAACAAGGTTTAAGCATATTAGACGTTGCAAAAAAAATAAGTGAAGGGTTAGCAAGAATGGCAACATGTGGTGAAGTTGATGGAAAAGTAAGAGACCTAAGATATGTATTAGAAAGAGATTGCAACCTAAACATATGTACATTTGAAAATAGTTTAGAAGGGAAAAAGGCATATTGGCACACAAGTTCTCACATAATGGCACAAGCAGTCAAAAGATTATTTCCAAGTGTAAAACTAGCAATAGGACCTTCAATAGATGAAGGATTTTACTATGATTTTGATACAGAAAAAACTTTTAATGATGAAGACAAAGAAAAAATAGAAAGTGAAATGAAAAAAATAATAAGAGAAGATTTACCTATAGAAAGATTCTCATTACCAAGAGAAGAAGCAATCAAATTTATGGAAGAAAAAGAAGAGCCTTACAAAATAGAACTAATAAAAGATTTACCAGAAGGAGAAGAAATATCTTTTTATAAACAAGGTGAATTTGTAGATCTTTGTGCAGGACCACACTTAATGAGTACAGGAAAAGTAAAAGCTGTGAAAATCTTAAATAATTCAGGAGCATATTGGAGAGGTAGCGAAAAAAATAAAATGTTACAAAGAGTTTATGCAATATCTTTTCCAAAAGCCAGTCAATTAGAAGAGTATATGCAATTATTAGAAGAAGCAAAGCAAAGAGATCACAGAAAAATAGGAAAAGATTTAGAGTTATTTATGACACATGAACTAGTTGGAGCAGGTCTTCCTCTATATTTACCAAATGGAGCAACAATAAGAAGACTACTTGAAAGATATATACAAGACAAAGAAATTGAATTAGGATATAGTCATGTATATACCCCATCACTTGCAAATGTTTCATTATACAAAACAAGTGGACATTGGGATCACTACAAAGAAGATATGTTTCCAGTAATGAAAATGGAAAATGAAGAGCTTGTTTTAAGACCAATGAATTGTCCACATCACATGTTAATATACAAAAACAAAATGCGTTCATATAGAGATCTACCAATAAGAATTGGAGAACTTGCAAATGATTTTAGATATGAAGCAAGTGGAGCAGTTTGCGGATTAGAGAGAGTTCGTCAAATGTGTCAAAATGATGCACACTTATTCGTAAGACCAGACCAAATAAAAGAAGAAGTAGGAAATGTCTTAAATTTAATTCGTGAAGTATATCATAAAGATTTTGGATTTCCTGAATCAAGTTTTAAATATAGATTATCTTTAAGAGATAAGAATAATAAAGAAAAATATATAGACAATGATGAAATGTGGGAAACAGCAGAAAGAGGGTTAAGAGAGATTCTAAAAGAATCAAATATAGAATTCTATGAAGCTGAAGGAGAGGCAGCTTTTTATGGACCAAAAATTGATATTCAAATAAAAACAGCTTTAAATCATGATGTAACAATTCCAACATGTCAATTAGATTTTGCATTACCAGAAAGATTTAACTTAGAATATATAGGTAATGACGGAGAAAAGCATAGACCAGTTGTAATTCATAGAGCTATTTTAGGAAGTTCAGATAGATTTATATCATTCTTAATAGAAGAAACAAAAGGAGCTTTCCCAACATGGCTTGCACCAATGCAAGTAAAAATATTACCAATTACAGATGCACATCATGAATATGCAAGAAAATTAGAAGATGAATTAAGAAGCTTAAAAGTAAGAGTTGAAGTTGATGATAGAAGTGAAAAAACAGGATATAAAATCCGTGAAGCTCAACTTGAAAAAGTTCCTTATATGCTAGTTGTAGGAAGCAAAGAGGTTGAAGGGAATTTAGTTGCAGTACGTTCTAGAAAAGATGGAGATATTGGGCAAATGAGTTTCGAAGAGTTTAAACAAAAGTTGCTAAATGAGATAGAAAGTAAATCTCTATAAAAATTGCAAAAAATAAAAAATTTTTAAGTTATGCGAAAGGAAAAATATTTTAATGAAAAAAATAGTATTTGGAATAACTAGTTTAGGCCTAGGAGGAGCAGAAAGAGTACTTGTAGATTTAGCAAATGAACTAAGCAAAGCACAAGAATATCAAATAACTATATTTACAATTTATGGGCAAGGAGAACTAGAAAAACAAATATCAGAAAAAGTAACATTAAAAAGTATATATAATGTGCCATATAATAAATTAAGTACAATAAAACGAAAGTTTTTTGTTCCAATTTCAATATTAATTGGAAAAAGCAAAATATACAAAAAATACATAAAAAATAAATACGATATAGAAATTGCGTTTTTAGAAGGTCCAATCACAAGAATATTTGCGTGTGGAAAAGAAAAAAACAAAAAAATAGCATGGATTCATAATGACATTTCACAAGTATTTGGAACTGGAATAAAAGCAAAATTAAAAAGAAAAATAGATGAGAAATTATATGATAAATTTAAAAAATTAATATTTGTAAGCAAAAACAATTTAGAAAGTTTCAAACAAACATATCCAAATAATAAAGCTGAAAAACAAGTAATTTATAACTACATAGACAGTCAACAAGTATTAGAAAAAGCAGACTTCCACGAAAAAACAAAAGGTGAAATAGAATTTGCACAAAATAGTACAAATTTGCTAACAGTAGCACGTTTAGTACCTCAAAAAGCATTAGATAGGCTAATAAGAGTACACGCAAAACTAATCAAAGACGGAATAAAACACAACATATATATTATAGGAGATGGACCAGAAAGAGTAAAATTGCAAGAACTAATTAAAATCAATAATTGTGAAGAGACAATAAAATTATTAGGAAAAAAAGAAAACCCATATCCATATATTAAAAATGCGGATTACATTTGTTTGTTTTCTGCATTTGAAGGATATGGAATGGTATTAGAAGAAGCAAAAATATTAAATAAATACATATTAATTACTGATACAGCTGCAAAAGAAGCAATTGAAAATTATAATAATAGCAAAATTTTTGAAAATTCAGATAAAGGAATATATCAAGGATTAAAAGCAATATTAATTAAACCAAATAAAGTTAAAAAAATAAATCAAAAATATAGTAATTCAAAAATCATAGAGGAAGTTAAGCAAATATTAAAATAGACTAATAACTGATAAACACAAAAATCAGAAATGGAGAAAAAAATGAAATTATCAATTCTAACTGCAACTTATAACAGAGCAGGCTTTTTAGAAAAACTATATAACAGTATTATACAAAACATGGATAGTGGACTAGATGTAGAATGGCTTATAATGGATGATGGTTCAGAAGACGATACCTTAAGTGTTGTGCAGAAATTTATTAATGAACAAAAAATAGAAATAAAGTATAATACTCAAGAAAATCAAGGCAAGATGGCAGCGATAAATAATCTAATGAAATTTGTAACAGGAGATTTAATTGTAGACTGTGATTCAGATGACTATTTTAAACCAAATGCTTTCAAAATCATAAAAGAGGAATTTGAAAAAACAGAAAAAAAAGATTTATATGGAATATGTTTTCTAAAACAAAAGGAAAATGGAGAAATAGATGGGACAAGCTTCAAAAATTCAATAAGTACAATGTTTGATTTATATTTCAAAGAAAATATAACAGGAGAAAAAAACATTGTATATTATGCAGATATTAGAAAAGAATACAAACACGAATTAGAGCATAACGAGAAATTTATAACAGAGGCTAGAATGTACCATAAAATTGACGAAAAATATAAAATAAAATGTGTAAATAAATCAATAACTATTGGTGATTATCAAAAAAATGGATATACTTTAAATATATTAAAAACATTTAGAAACAGCCCTTATGGATATCTAAAATATTTTGAAGAAATTTTGCAAAAAGATTTTAAAGGAGTCACTTGGAATAAACGTTTATATGTAGTAAAACATTACATATTATTTTTAACAATAACAAGTGAAAGATTAACCTTAAAAAAAGTAAAAAGTATATTTAATAAAATATTACTTATAATTTTATTTTTGCCAGGAAAAATAAAATCTAAGAAGTTTCTATCTGCTAAATAAATTTGTGAAATATTTTGACTTTATATATTTTTATGATATAATTTGCAAAAGAAATAGAGAAAAAGGTTTATATAAATTATAATATAATTTTTTATAGAAGGGGTTAATATATAATGGATGACCAAGAAATAATAATTAGAACCTTAGAAAAAGAAAAAGAATTACTTCAAAAGCAATTAAGAAAAAAAATCGAGGAAATTGATGAATATACCAATAATAGCAAAATGTTAATAGACAAATTAAAAACCGAAAATAAAGAATTAAGAGAAAAACTTGATTCAATATTATATTCAAGAAGCTATAAATTTTCACAAAAAATAGTAAAACTATTAAAAAAATAAAGTGGAGAATTATAAGATATGGAAAAAAAGAAAATTGCACTTATAATTGATTCTAGAGGTTGGGCTTTTGATAATATAGCCCATCAAATTAAAAAAAATTTATCAGAATATCAAATTGATATTATTCAAGGCGAAATTTTTAAAGGAAATATGGTAAAGTTATTTTTGCTTTGTCAAGACTATGATTTAATCCATTTTTTATGGAGAGGCTATTTATCTTTAATAGACAGGGAAGAAATGAGAAAATATGCTGAAAGTTTAGGAATTTCTTTTGAAGAATTTAAAGAAAATTATATTTATAACAAAAAAATTACATTTTCTGTATGTGATGAATTATACTTATCAGGCGATGATGCATGGAGAACAGAGGAGATTATGAAACATGCAACCTCATATTTTGTGACTTCAAAAAGACTATATAATATTTACAATAATTTTAAAAAGAAGCCACAAGCAATAATACATGATGGAGTAAATTTAGAGACATATATCAATCAAAACTTAGAAAGGTTTGAAAAAATAGAAAAAATTAGAGCCGGATGGGTTGGAAATAGTAAATTTAAAGATAGTGATGGAGATGAAGATCTAAAAGGTGTAGAAGGAATAATAAAACCAGCAATAAAAGAGTTACAAGAAGAAGGATATAATATAGAATTAATTTTAGCAGATAGAAATATAAAAATGATACCACAAGAAGAAATGCCTAATTTTTATAACTCAATAGATTTATATATATGTGCATCAAAGACAGAAGGAACACCACTTACAGTATTAGAAGCTATGGCTATGGGAGTTCCAGTTATATCAACAGATGTAGGAGTGGTAGCAGAAGCATTTGGAAAAGAAGAAAAGCAATTTATACTAGAAGAAAGAAGCAAAGATGCACTTAAAAATAAAATAAAGAAACTTATAGAAAATAAGCAATATTTTAAAATCTTATCTAACGAAAATATAGAACAAATAAAAAAATGGGATTGGAAAGTAATATGCTTAAAATATAAAGAATTTTTTGAAAACAATATGTAAAAAAGAAGGGAGAAGTTCATGAAAGACGATAAGTTTTTTTGGAACTATAAAGAACAACCCGGAAAAGTATTAAAAAAAGACTATATAACTGATACAAAACAATCACCTTTAGTATCAATAATAACCTCATATTATAATGCTCAAGAATTTATGTGGCAGACTATAAATTGCATTTTAAATCAAACATTTCCATATTGGGAATGGATTATTGTAGATGATGGAAGCACAGACAAAAAAGCTATAGAATATCTAGAAAATATAAAAAAAATGGATACTAGAATATATGTATATCACAAAAAAAACGAAGGACTTGCAAAAGGAAGAGATTATGCTATAAAGTATTCAACAACAAATTATATATTGCCTCTTGATGCAGATGACTTAATAGAGCCCACATATATTGAAACTCTGTATTGGGCAATGGAGAAGAACAAAGAGGCAGCATGGGCATTTACTAATTCCTTAGGATTTGGTAAATACATATATCTAGTTGACCAACCTTTTGACAGTGAAAAAATGAAAACAGAAAATCATATAACAGCAACAGCACTAATTAGAAAAAATAAAATCTTACAATTAGGCGGATATGGTGTAGCTAAAAGATATGTAAATGAGGATTGGCACTTGTGGCTTAGGATGTTAGCTAATAAAGAATATCCTATACAACTTACTTATTATGGATTTTGGTACAGAAGAAGAGAAAAAAGCTTATTAACACAAATTAATGATGAAAAAAGTAAAGAAAATGAATTAAGATTGCGTGACATAAAAACAGAAGCAGATAAAATAAAAAGTAAAGTAGAACCACTAATATTCCCACAAAAGAATTTACAAAACATTAATAGTTTAAAGTATTACGATTTTGATTGGAATAGAGTACTACCCAAAGCATCAAAAGAAAATATATTATATATTTTACCGGCCACAGGAATGGATAAAAAGACATATAGACAAATAAAGAAGAAAAAGGGTATATACAATATTTTTATAATAACTTTAGAAAACATAGAGCATTCACATTATGCACTTAGACAAAAATATGAAAAGTTTGCTACAGTTTTTGATTTAACTACATTTTTAGGACAAGAATCTTGGTTAGGATTTATTAAATATATAGTAAAAACAAGAATGATCAGTGACATATATGTAGCTGAGAAATATAGCAATATAGAATTCTTTAAAGAGGAACTACGATTTAAAGAAACTGTAAAATATAAAGAAAATAATTTATTATATAAATTAGCAATTTTAAATTATAGATTGAAAAATACTTTGATAGGGCGTGCAACGAGAAAAATTATAAGAATATTACGAAAAGATGAAATATAAATAATTTGAAAGGATGAAGAAAAGATGAAAATATGGTTTTTAACAGGAGAGTTTGCACCAGACTTTGGGGGAGGAATTGGTACATATGTAGAAAATTGTGCTAAAATGTTCGCAGAAGCAGGAGATGATGTAACTGTAATAGTAAGAAGTATAAATGGAAGCAAAACAGAAACAGCAAAAGAAGGTTACAGAATCGTTAGGTTTCAACAAGGAGAAGGCGAATATTATCAATATTTAGGATATGATAATGCTTTAGCATATCAATATTGTGAAGCAATACTACAAATGATAGATAAGTATGGAAAACCAGACATAATAGAAATGCAAGAATATAATGCATATGGTCAATATCTTATCCAAAATAAATTAATGCTTAATGATAAATTAAAAGATATTCCTTTAGTAGTCCATTTACATACACCAAGTTTTGAAACCTTAAAAATAAATCAATTTAATACATATGAAGCACCTTTTTATTGGATTGGAGAAATGGAAAAATTCTGTATAAAAGGGGCTGATGCATTAGTATGTCCAAGTCAATTTTTAGCAGATAAACTTCAATACTTAGTAAAGGATAAAATAAAGGTTATCAATTTACCTTTTGATATAGACAAAAATGAGCTAGAGAAATATCAAAACAGTATAATTAAGAAAAATGAGAAAAAAACATTATTATATTTTGGTAGAACAGAGTACAGAAAAGGTGTTATCCAAATGCTTCAAGGCGCAGAAAAACTTTGGGAAAAAGGATTAGATTTTAAAATTAAAATAATTGGAGGAGACACGAAACTAGAATCTAAAGGTGTATTTGTAGGAGAAGAAATCAAGAAAAAATATGCAAAATATATAGAAAACGGAAATTTAGAAATGATGAAATCAATTCCACATTTAGAATTGATTCCACACATATTATCTGCAACTGCTGTTGCAATTCCATCATTATATGAAAATTTTCCTAATACATGTATTTATGCAATGTGGTTAGGAAAACCAGTAATTGTTTCTAAAAGTGGCGGGCAAGCTGAAATGGTCGAAGAATCAGGAAAAAATGGTATAATATTTAATTGGGATAAAGAAGGAGACTTTGAAGAAAAACTAGAAAAATTGTTAAGCATGTCAGATGAAGAACTAAAAGTTATGGGAGAAAATGCAAAAACTAGAATACATAAATTATGCAATATGGATGATAATCTAAAGAAAAGAAGAGAATTTTTTGAAGAGGTTATAAAAAACAAAAATAAAGAAAAAACAGAATTCCCATTTGTAGAAGAAATGCCAAAAGATAAATATATTACAAATTATGAAGGAGAAAAAGATTTAATATCAGTAGTAATTCCATATTACAATTTAGGAAAAACACTACCAGAGACAATTGAAAGTGTTAAAGCTTCAAATTACAAGAAATATGAAATAATTATAGTAAATGATGGTAGTACAGATGAAGAAAGTATAAAAGTACTAGAAAATTATAAAGATGATAAACAAATACGTATATTAAATATAAAAAATAAAGGTTTAGCAAATGCTAGAAATGTGGGGGCTAAAGAAGCAAAAGGAGAGTTTGTCGCATTTTTGGATGCTGATGATAAAATAGATCCAACATTTTACACAAAAGCAATTAATATATTACACAAATATTCAAATGTATCATATGTATATAGTTGGGTTAAATATTTTGAAGGGAACTCTTTTGTATGGCCTACATTTAATATACATATTCCATATTTATTATGTGCTAATATGCTAGCAGCATTTGCTGTAATAAGAAAAAATGATTTTTTGAATTTCGGACAAAATAGAATAAAAATGGAATATGGAATGGAGGATTATGATGGTTGGGTAAGCTTAGCAGAGCATGGATATTTAGGTGTTTCCATTCCAGAAGAGTTAAATCTTTATAGAGTAAGAAAAGATTCAATGTCTAGACAATTTAATAAAAAAATGAGAATATATTTATATGAAATCTCAAGAGATGGACATGAGAAAATATTTGAAAAATACTCAAAAGATATATACATGTTATTACTTACAAATGGACAACCATACTATTGGAACAATCCTTCAACTCCGGTATTTTTACCAACATCAGAAGAACCATATCAAGTAGATGAGAGAATTCTAAAAATAGAAAGGATGCTAAATACAATTCCAGGCAAAATTGCAAGAAAAGTATATAGAGGACTAAAAAAGGTAAGAAACAAGATAAGGAGGAGCAATTGAAAAAGTATAAAAATAATATATTATCACTAATATTAGCTCTAATATTAATAGTATTTATATGGAAAAAATTTCTTTTAGATGGAAATACTATAATTTTTGTATTAATATTTATAGCATTATATAATTTCCTAAAAAAAGTAATAAAAGAAGAAAATAAAAGAAAATTTATTATATCAGGAATAATAGGCATAATGTTTGGCATTATAGAGATTGTATGTACAAGTATTGATACAGACTATACCCTAAATAATATCTTAAACAAGTGGAATATACTAAATTTTGCGGGATATACGATTTTAGCATGGAGTTTAATATCTTGGATATATACTAAAATAGAAGAATACAAGCCTGAGCTTAAAAATATTAAAATAAAAAATATAGAAATTTTATCAACAGGAAAAATTTCGTTTATAATAAATATGATGTTAATATTAGTTTCTTGGTTACCATATTTTTTAAGATACTATCCAGGACTATTAACAGCAGATTCATGTACACAAATATCACAAGCAATAGGAGCAAGTGCCTTATCTAGTCATCATCCTATATTTCATACTGCCTTAATATCTATATTTGTAAATATGGGCAGAGCCATATTTAACAATATAAATACAGGAGTTGCATTATATACAATATTTCAGATGATTATCATGTCAATGATATTTTCTATAGTGCTAAGATATCTTGCTAAAAAAGAGGTACCAGTATTTTTAAGAGTAATTACATTATTATATTATATGTTATATCCAATTAATGGACTATTTAGTGTAACAATGTGGAAAGATATATTATTTGCAGGGATAGTTCCAATATTCATAATACAGTGTATAGAACTTGTATTTAATACAGAAAATTTTCTATCTAAAAAGAAGAATATTGTTATATATATTATAGTAGGTGTTTTAACATTTTTATTAAGAAATAATGGAATATATATAGTAATATTAACTATTCCATTTATACTCATAGTACAAAAAAAGTACTGGAAAAAAATATTATTAATGTTTGCAAGTATATTAATAATTAATTTTGTGATAAATAATGTTATATTTCCATTTTTGAATATAAAAAAAGGTTCAATAGCAGAAATGTTATCTATACCTTTACAACAAATAGCTAGAGTTGAAAAATATCATAGAGAGGAATTAGATAAAGAAACAATTGAACAAATAAATAGATATTTTAATTGTACTAATATAGGAGATAATTATAATCCAATAATTTCAGACCCAGTAAAAAGTGAGTTTAATAATGAATATTTCAATGAAAATAAAGTAGATTTGATTAAAATATGGCTTAAATTAATGAAAAGTTATTTTAAAGATTATGTAGAGTCATTTATTTCAAATTCATATGGATATTATTATCCTGAGGCAACTCATTGGGTAGCTAATAGAATAATGGAGCCAAATAATATGGGCCTAGAACAAACACCAATAATACAAATAAATCTTGTAGACTTTTTAATTGAAAAAAGAGACATACCTTTAATATCAATGTTTTTTAGTATAGGAACAGCATTCTGGATGATTATTATTTGTCTAGGATATAAAATATATAAAAAAGAAAGTAAAAATATATTAATATATTTACCAATATTTATATTATGGCTTACTTTAATAGCATCTCCAGTGTTTTGTGAATATAGGTATGCATATCCTATGTTTACTACTTTACCAATATATATAGGTCTAAATTTTATAGAAAGAAAGGAAATTTTAAATGGAAAAAATAGCAGTGTTAATACCATGTTATAATGAAGAATTAACAATAGAAAAAGTAATAAAGGATTTTAAAAAAGAATTACCAGAAGCGAAAATTTATGTATATAATAACAATTCAAAAGATAGAACACCAGAAATAGCAAGGGAAAATGGAGCTATAGTGGTGAATGAATATAAACAGGGTAAAGGAAATGTGGTAAGAAGCCAATTTAGAGACATTGATGCAGATATATATGTAATGGTTGATGGAGATGATACATATCCAGCAGAATTTGTTCATGAATTAATTAAAGCTGTAACTTCAGGACAAGCTGATATGGCAATAGGAGATAGATTATCAAATGGAACATATCAAAAAGAAAATAAAAGGCATTTTCATGAATTTGGCAATAATTTAGTAAGAAAAACAATAAATGTTTTGTTTAAAACAGACCTAAAAGATATAATGACAGGTTATAGAGTATTTAATAAAAGATTTGTAAAAAATATGCCAGTAATGAGTCCGAATTTTGAAATTGAAACAGAGATGTCTTTATATGCACTAGATAAAAGGTATACAATAAAGGAAATACCAATAATATATAGAGACAGACCAGAAGGAAGCACATCAAAATTAAACACTATTGATGATGGAATTAAAGTAGTAAAAACTATTATAAAAATGTTTAAGGATTATCAGCCATTCAAATTCTTTGGGATAATTGCATTAATTTTTTTCTTAGTTGGAATTCTAATAGGTTTGCCAGTATTAATAGAATTTTTTAAAACATCTTATATTACCAAAGTTCCATCAGCAATCTTAGCAACTGGTGTAATGATACTTTCAATGCTAGCATTACAATGTGGTATTATACTAGATACTATAACAAGACAAAACAGAGAAAATTATGAATTAAATTTATTAAGATATGAACAAATTGAAAATATAAATAAAGGCGAAAGCAAAAAGTAGTATAAACAAAAGGAAAGGAGATAAATGTCATTTGCATAAAATGGCATAAATTATAAAATGGAAAAAGATATTGCAATAGAGGTAAAAGATTTATATAAAAATTTTACAGTATATTATGATAAAGCAAATACAATTAAAGAAAGATTAATTAGGCTAGGAAAAGGCAAAAAAGAGGAAAGAGAAATATTAAAAAACATAAACTTAAAAATAAGAAAAGGTGAGGTTGTAGGTCTAATAGGAGTTAATGGAAGCGGCAAATCGACATTATTAAAATTAATGACAAAAATAATATATCCATCAAAAGGTAGTGTAGAAACTCAAGGAAAATTAACCTCATTACTTGAATTAGGAGCGGGATTTCATCCGGATTTTTCTGGAAGAGAAAATATATACTTTAATGCCTCAATATTTGGTCTTACAAGAAAAGAAATTGATGCTAGATTAAACAAGATTATTGAATTTTCAGAACTTGGAAATTTTATAGATAATCCAGTAAGAACTTATTCTTCAGGAATGTACATGAGACTAGCATTTTCAGTGGCTATTAATGTAGATGCGGAAATCTTATTAATAGATGAAATTCTTTCTGTTGGAGATGAACATTTTCAAGAAAAATGTTTTAAAAAGTTAGAAGAATTGAAGACAGAAGGAAAAACTATTGTTTTTGTAACACATGGAATGGGTTCAGTAAAAAGATTTTGTACAAGAGCAATTTGGCTTCATCAAGGTGTAATAAAAAAAGATGGAAAAGTAGATGAAGTAATAGAAGAATATGTAAAAGCAACAAAATAAAATTAGTAGGAGAAAAACAGATGAATGTATTTAAAAATATATACAATTATAGAGAATTATTAAAAAATAATGTTAAAAAGGAAATTAGAGGAAAATATAAAAATTCAGCCTTGGGAGTAGTGTGGACATTTTTAAATCCACTACTACAACTATTGGTATATGCACTAATATTTCCACTTATACTTAAAACTACTCAGCCATATTATGTAATATTTGTATGTGTAGGTTTAATACCATGGACATTTTTTACAACGTCTGTATCACAATCTGCTTGGACAGTTATTGCCAATGGAAATATAGTAAAAAAGGTTTATTTCCCAAGAGAAATATTGCCAATTTCAGTAGTGACAAGTGCAATGGTAAACTTTCTTATATCAACTATCATAATAGTAGCTTTTTGTTTTATTTATGGATTAGGATTAACAAAATATATTGTATTTTTTCCAATAGTTTTAATAATACAATATATTCTTCAATTAGGAATAGCATTTATATTATCAGCATTTACAGTATATTTTAGGGACTTAGAACACTTTATACAAATTATTTTACAGGTAATGTTTTATGCTACACCTATTGTATATTCTAGTGACACAATACCAGAAGCTTTTAGATTTATTATTAATTTAAATCCAATGGCACATATTATTAATGCTTATAGATCCATTTTTTATAATCAAACTATGCCAGACTTTAAAGCATTAGGAATTTTATTTTTGATATCAACTATATTTTGCATAATAGGATACTTTATTTTCAGAAAATTGCAAAAGGGATTTGCAGAAGAATTATAATTTAAATTGATCTTAAAAAAGAACTGATGGCACAAATATATTATGAATAAAAAGTAGAAAGGAAAGAAAAAACAAATGGAGAATGTTAAGATTTTTGCATGTAGCAATTCAGCAGAAGAATTTACCGGAAAAATTTGTAATAATTTAGGAATAGAAAAGGGAAAAATAAATAGAATGAAGTTTAAAAATGATAACAATTTCGTTCAAATATTAGAAACAGTAAGAGATAAAGATGTATTTGTAATACAAACTACAGAGCCACCAGTAAATGAAAGAATAATGGAATTATTAATTACAGTAGATGCAATAAAAAGAGCTGCAGCAAGAAGAATAACAGTTGTTCTTCCATATTATATTTATTCAAGATCAGACAAAAAAGATCAACCACGTATACCAGTAACAGCAAAATTATTTGCACAATTAATAGAAGCAGCAGGTGCAGATAGAGTTCTTACATGTGACCTGCATAATCCTGCAATTCAAGCATACTTTAGCATAAACTGTGACATATTAACAGGAAGATTTTTGCTTGAAAAATATTTTGATGCTAAAAATATAGAGAATAAAGTAATAGTAGCTACAGATGCAGGTAGCTCTAAAAAAGCATATAAATATGCGGAACATTTTAACTGCCCTATAGCATTAATAGATAAAAGAAGAGATGGGAATAATGACTCAGCTATTGCAACTAATGTAATAGGTGAAGTTAAAAATAGAAATGTACTTATATTTGATGATGAAGTAGATACAGCAGGTTCTATTACAGAAACAGTAGAGATAATAACAAGAGCAGGAGCAAAAGATATATATGTAGGATGCACACATGGAGTACTATCTGGACCAGCAATTGAAAGAATAAAAAAAGCTAAAATAAAAGAATTAGTAATGACTAATACAGTCCCATTAACAAAACAGAAAAACACAGACAAAATTAAGGTGTTAGATATAGCACCATTATTTGCAGAGGCAATAAAAAGAATTAATGAAGCTACTTCAATAGGAGAACTATTCGAATAGAAAAATTTCTTTTTATAAGAGGATGAAAGGAAAACTAATGAAAGATATAATACAAAAAATAAAAGAATTAATGAAGAAATATGAAGAATTGATTAAATACTTTATAATAGGAGTAATAACTACAATAATTAATTATGTGACATTTGCAGTGCTATCATCAAAAACTATAAATATAGATATGCATGTAAGCAACATAATAGCTTGGATTATAAGTGTAATATTTGCGTATTTTACAAATAAATTATTTGTGTTTGAAAGTAAAAGTTTTAAACTAAAAGTATTAGGAAAAGAAATTTTAAGCTTTGGTGCAGCTAGAGTTTTTTCACTGTTGCTTGAGGAAGTTATATTGTATATATTTGTAAGTTTATTAAATTTGAATAAATTGATAATTAAACTAATTGCAAATGTTGTGGTCATGATTGTAAACTATATTTTAAGTAAATTTATAATTTTTAAAAAGCCTAAAGAAAAATAATTTCAGATAGAAAGACTATCTTAAGAAGGAGAATAGAAATGAAAAAAATATCAATAATCATACCAACATATAATGAAGAAGAATCTTTGCCATTTTTATTTGAAAGACTTAATGAATTGACAAAAAAAATTGAAAGTTACGAATTTGAATTTTTATTTGTAAATGATGGAAGTAAAGACAATACACTCGAAATAATAAAAGAACAAAGGCAAATAGATAGTAGAATTTCTTATATAGATTTTTCAAGAAATTTTGGAAAAGAAATAGCAATGATAGCAGGACTTGACTATGCAACAGGAGATGCAGTAATATTTATGGATGCGGACCTACAAGACCCACCTGAACTAATAATAGAATTTATAAAATACTGGGAACAAGGCTATGACGATGTATATGCAAAAAGAAAATCCAGAAAAGGTGAAACATTCCTGAAAAAATTTACATCAAAAATGTATTACAGAGTATTACAAAAGTTAGCAGGAATGGAAATACAAAAAGATACAGGAGATTTTAGGTTATTAGACAGAAGATGTGTAAATGCATTAAAAAAATTAAGAGAATCACAAAGATGTACAAAGTCAATGTTTAGCTGGATTGGGTATAAAAAGAAAGAGGTTTTATATGATAGAGACCCTAGAATTGCAGGAAAAACGAAATGGAATTATAAAAAGCTAATTGATTTAGCAATAGATGGAATTACTTCTTTTACAACTTCTCCACTTAGACTTGCAACTTACATAAGCATACCTACATTTGTTTTGCTAGGAGGATATTTTATTTATGTAATAGCAAAATGCTTTGTAGTTAATCAGCCAATACAAGCCTTTCAGGCCATAATATTATTAATATTATTTTTCTCAGGAGTACAAATATTATTGTTTGGAATTATAGGAGAATATTTAGGACGAATATTTGTAGAAACAAAACATAGACCACTATATTTAATAAATGAATATAATGGGCAAAGAGAAGAAAATGAAAAATCATAGGACTAATATAAAAAAGTTTAGTATTTAATGCTAAACTTTTTTTACATGTTTCTAAAACAAGATAAGAGTAACATTTATACAAGATATTTCCATTGTCTCCATGTTAACATAAATGTTATAATGAGATAGGATAGAAATCAAGTTAACTAAGGAGGAACGGATATGAGGAAAAAAAGAAAATATTTATTACGAAGAGTTATAATGGTTTTTGTAATATGCATCTTTTTAATAGGCTTTATAATTGTACCAGTAGAAAAAGCAGCATCACAAACTACAAGTAGTAATATAGAAGAAATTAATACCCTAAAGTATCCAGGAATAAAAGAAGCAATTTCTAGTTTAAAGACTTCACATCCAAATTGGAACTTTAAAATATTATATACAGGTTTAGATTGGTATGAAGTAATACAAAATGAGTATACAGGACATAATGCCACACCAAGTAATTTGATTCCAGCAAATAGTAGTACATATAATAAAAATTGGATATGCCCTATATGTGGAAATAAAACCTATGATACAGGTGATTGGTTTTGTGCATCAGAAGCAGCCATTAAATATATGATGGATCCAAGAAACTTTTTAGACGATAGCAATATATTTCAATTTTTAGAATTGACATATACAGACTACAATTACGAACAAATAATTAATATGGTAAGTGGATCATTTTTAAATAAGACAAGTGTAATAGATACGATTATAGATTCAGCTAAAACATATAATGTAAACCCATATTATATAATTACTAGATTAATTCAAGAACAAGGAAAATCAGGAACAGAGCTAGTAAATGGAAGCGGATATAATGGAAATTATTCTGGATATTATAATGCATTTAACATAGGTGCAACAGGAAACACAAGAGAAGAGGTTATTTTAAATGGACTTAAAAGAGCTCAAAAAGAAGGCTGGACAAGTTTAGAAGCAGCTATAAAAGGTGGAACAAAAATAATAGCAAAAAATTATATTGCAAGAGGACAAAACACATTATATTTACAAAAATTTGATGTTGAAAATTCAGATGGAAGTTTATATACACATCAATATATGCAAAATTTATTAGCAGCCAAAAATGAAGCATCAGGAATTACTAAAGTAGTAAACAATTTAGGTATAGATAATTCATATAATTTCATAATACCAGTTTATGAAAACATGCCAGCATTTGCAGAAACAGAGCCTAATTTAGAATATATAGTAGTAGAAGATTTAGTAAAAGTTAATGTCACAGGAACACTAAGAATGAGAAATGCACCATCAGGAAATCAAACTATTGGATGGCTAAATGGAGGAGATATAATAACAAGAGTAGAAATGGCACAAAACAAAGTAAATGGTACATATTGGGATAAAGTAAAATCTGCCGCAGGAGTTTATGGATATGTAGCAAGGGAAACTTATGAAAATTCACAGGAATATAAATTGTACTTACTTCCAGTAGAAGATGCACAGCCAGAAGTTCCAAACCCAGATGAAGAAACTCCAGAAGAGCCAGATGAAGAAGAAATTATCAAAGTAAAAATAGGAGATGTAAATAATGATGGAAAAATATCACCAACAGATTATGTCTTAATTAAAAACCATATAATGCAAGTAAAATTATTGCAAACAGATATAGAAAAGAAGGCAGCAGATGTAAACAAAGATGGAAAGATATCACCAACAGATTATGTTCTAATTAAAAATCACATAATGTATGGAACGGAAATTCATCAAATTTTATAGAAAGATATAATTGACTATAAAGGTTTATAGGTAACCTTTTAAAAACCTAAATATATTATACAAGGAGAAATAGTATATTTAAATTATTTAAGTATATTATGAAAGAAATTATGAAAAGAAAAAGAAAAAATAAAATATTAACAAAATTAGCACTAATTTGTGCTATAATAATGATAGTTTTAATACCTTTGCCAGTAGCAGAGGCGGCAAACTTTACAGTATCAAAATCAAATATAAGTATCGAAAATGGAAAAAGTTCAACAATTGCAATAAATGCATCTACACATACAGGTAGAATTAATATAGTTTCATCAAATTCAAATATAGTTACAGTGAGTGATAGTAGTTTATGGGTTGAAAATAATTCTAAAACAATAACAATATCTGCAAAATCTGTCGGAACAGCAACAATAACAATTAAAGGAGAATTATATGATGAGGCAATAGGAGAAGAAGTAGAATATACTCGTATAATAAGTGTTACAGTTGCAAAAGCAGAAAATTCAAGTAATACAAACTCAGGACAAAACAGTTCAAGTGGTAACACTGGAGGAAGCAATGTAAGTGGTAGTACAAGCGGAAGTAATACAGGTACCAATACAGGAAGTACACAAAATAGTGGAAATAATTCAAATAGTGGAACAAGCAGTTCAGGAACACAAAACTCAACTAAGCCTACACAAAGCAATTCAAAAGTAGATACAACACCTATTGTTGAACAAACTGTAGCCACAGAAGAAAATAGTGTAGAACAAAATCTAAATGAAACAGAAGATTTAGTTCAAGAAGAGAAAATTGAAGAAGTATCAGAAGATATAATTGTGGAAGAAACAGAACAGCTAAAAGCTGGAAATATTGAAGAAAGTAATTCTTCAAATTCAAAGGCAAAAATAATAATAATTAGTGTAATAGGATTTATAGCACTTATGATGATATTCTTAGGAATTGGAATAAGTAAAAACATATTAAAAAAATAAAGTAAAAAAGATATTAAACTTGATAAAGATATATAAGTTTAATATCTTTTTTATATTGTGTTAATGTCAAATATATCTTAAACTCAAAATATATAAGTTTTAAAAAATTTGTAATTTAGACTTCACAAATAGTTATGAAACTACCATAAATTTATAAAATCCAGTATTGAAAAAAAACACATTTTGTGCTTTAATTTAAAGTGTAAAGGAGAAAAACATGGAAGATATATTTTTAAAGCCAGAAGAAATACTAACTATAGATTTGCATGAAATGACTGTTGCGGAAGCAGAATACTACTTAGAAAAAGAATTAGATACTGCACCAGAATATATAAAAGTTGTAGAAGTAATACATGGATTTCATAAGGGAAGAGCAATATTAAATATGGTTAGAAAAGAATTTTTTCATCCACGAATAAAAAGAAAATATATAGGATTAAATGGAGGAATTACTAAATTTGAATTAAAGAAAATAGAAAAAAATAATTTAGAAAAGAAATAGAAAATTGGTATATTATGTGAATTGTATGTGAAATTCATTGACAATAACAGTTTAAGAGAGTAAAATTCTATGGATGTAGTAAATGTAACACAATACAACATAAATACATAAAATATCAGGAAAAGGAGAGGAAAACATCAAATGTTCAAATTATTAAAAAAATTGAAAAAAAGAGACATAATATACATATTAATATGTATAATTTTTGTTGTAGTACAAGTATGGCTAGACTTAAAATTACCTGACTACATGTCAAATATAACAAGACTAGTGCAAACAGAAGGAAGTACTATGGCTGAAATTTTAAAACAAGGTGGATACATGCTTTTGTGTGCTTTAGGAAGTTTGGTAACTACTGTAATAGTAGGATATTTTGCATCATATGTAGCTGCTAGTTTCTCAAGAAATATAAGAAGAGAGGTATTTACAAAAGTAGAAAATTTTGGAATGGAAGAAATAAAAGCATTTTCAACAAGTAGTTTAATAACAAGAACTACTAACGATATTACTCAGGTCCAAATGCTTATAGCAATGGGATTGCAAGTACTTATAAAAGCACCAATTATGGCTGTTTGGGCAATTAGGAAAATTGCAGGAAAAAGCTGGCAATGGAGTGCAATAACAGCAGGAGCAGTAGGAATTTTACTATTAATGATAGGAATAATAGTAGCATTTGTATTACCTAGATTCAAAATAGTACAAAAATTAACAGATAACTTAAACAGAATAACAAGAGAAAATTTAACAGGTATAAGAGTAATAAGAGCATATAATGCAGAAGACTATCAAAAACAAAAATTTGAAAAAGCAAATGAAGAATTAAAAGACACTCAACTATTTAATCAAAGAATATTATCAATAATGAATCCTGTAATGAATACGATAATGTCAGGTATAACACTTGCTATATATTTTAGTGGAGCATATTTAATAGCAGAAGCACAATTATTAGACAAACTAGAAATATTCAGTAATATGGTAGTATTTTCATCATATGCAATACAAGTAGTAATGTCATTTATGATGTTAAGTATGATATTTATAATATATCCAAGAGCTAGTGTATCTGCACAAAGAATTTTAGAGGTTTTAGAAACAGAATCAAAAATTGAAGATGGAAATATAACAGATGGAAACACAAAACAAAAAGGAACAGTAGAATTTAGAAATGTATCTTTTAAATATCCAGATGCTGAAGAATATATGCTTAAAAATATATCTTTTAAAGCCAATAAAGGTGAAACAGTTGCATTTATTGGTTCTACCGGTTCAGGAAAGTCAACACTTATAAATTTAGTACCAAGATTTTATGATGCAACTGAAGGTGAAGTATTAGTTGACGGAATAAATGTAAAAGAATATGCACAAAAAACACTACACAATAAGTTAGGATATATTCCTCAAAAGGCGGTTATGTTTAGCGGAACAATAAAAGAAAATATTGCATATGGAGATAATGGAAAAGAGCCACCTTCTCAGGAACAAATTGAAAAGGCAATAGAAGTAGCACAGGGAAAAGATTTTGTAGAATCCATGGAAGGAAAATATGAGGCATACATAGCTCAAGGCGGAACAAACATATCAGGAGGTCAAAAGCAAAGATTAGCAATAGCAAGAGCAATAGCACGAAATCCGGAAATTTATATATTTGACGATTCATTTAGTGCTTTAGACTATAAAACAGATTTTGCTCTTAGAAAGGAACTAAAAAAATATACAAAAGATGCAACAAACTTAATAGTTGCTCAAAGAATTGGAACAATAAAAGACGCAGACCAAATAATTGTATTAGAAAATGGAGAGATGGTTGGAAAAGGAACACACAAAGAATTATTACAAAATTGCGAAGTATACAAAGAAATTGCATATTCACAATTAAGCAAGGAGGAATTAGGAAATGAACAATAAAGAAAAAATAAAAACTAGACCTCCTAGGCGTCAAGGACCAATGGGGGGACCTGGAGGAGGAATAGCTCCAGCAGAAAAATCAAAAGATTTCAAAAAAGCTATGGTAAATTTAATAAATTATTGTAAACCATTTTTACCAGTAATTATAATAGCCATAATACTAGCATCTGCAAGTTCAATATGTGCTATAATAGGGCCTGATTATTTAAGTGATATTACAGATGAAATAACAAAGGGACTTGTAGGTACTATGGACCTAAATAAAATAAAAAGTATAGCATTATTTTTAGTAGTAATATATGCTTTAAGTTTAGTATTAGGATATGCTCAAGGCTTTATAATGGTAACAGTTACAAATAAATTTACAAAAAAAATGCGTAAAGACATATCAGAGAAAATAAACAAATTACCATTAAGATATTTTGATAGACATAGTTATGGAGACATACTTTCAAGAGTAACAAATGATGTAGATACAATAGGCCAAACTCTAAATAACAGTATAGGAACACTTGTAAGTGCAGTAACATTATTTTTAGGTTCTCTTTTTATGATGTTTATAACGAACTGGGTAATGGCATTTACAGCAGTAGGAACAACCATAATAGGATTTGTACTAATGATTATAATATTATCAAAATCACAAAAATATTTTACATATCAACAAGAAGAGCTTGGAAACATAAATGGACATATAGAGGAAATATATTCTGGACATAATGTTGTAAAGGCATATAATGGAGTAGAATCATCAAATAAAAAATTTGATGAAATAAATAATAGACTTTTTGAAAATGTTAGAAAAAGCCAATTCTTATCAGGATTAATGCATCCTATCATGTCATTTATAGGAAATTTTGGATATGTAGCTGTATGTGTTGTAGGTGCATTACTTACTTTAAATGGATACATAAGTTTTGGAGTAATAGTTGCATTTATGATATATATACGTTTATTTACAAATCCACTTATGCAAATAGCACAAGCAACAACTCAACTTCAATCAACAGCAGCAGCGAGCGAAAGAGTATTTGAATTTTTAGAAGAAGAAGAAATGAAAGATGAAAGTGACAAAACTAAGAAGCTAGATGTAAATAATGTAAAAGGAAATATAGAATTTCAAAATGTTAAATTTAGTTATGATGGTGAAAAAGAAATAATAAAAGGTTTTAGTGCATCTGCAAAACTAGGACAAAAAATTGCAATAGTAGGACCAACAGGAGCAGGAAAAACAACATTGATAAACTTATTAATGAAATTCTATGAAATAAATGGTGGAGACATCAAAATAGATGGAGTATCAACAAAAGATTTAACTAGAGAAAATATACATGACTTATTTATAATGGTACTTCAGGATACATGGTTATTTAGTGGAACAATAAAAGAAAACATTATATATAACAAAGAAAATGTAACAGATGAGCAAGTAGTTCAAGCTTGTAAGACAGTAGGGTTAGATCACTTTATACGTAGCCTTCCAAAAGGATATGATACAATGCTTAGTGATGCAGATAACTTATCAGCTGGCCAAAAGCAGTTAATGACAATTGCAAGAGGTATGATAAAAGATGCTCCATTTTTAATATTAGATGAAGCAACTTCATCAGTAGATACAAGAACTGAAGAACTAGTCCAAAAAGCAATGGATAAGCTAACAGAAGGAAGAACCTCATTTATTATAGCACATAGATTATCAACTATAAAAAATGCAGATTTAATTTTAGTTGTAAAAGATGGTAATATTATAGAACAAGGAAATCATGAAGAATTAATTGAGAAAAATGGATTTTATGCAGAATTATACAATTCACAATTTGAAACAATTGAAGGTTAAATACTAGTAAATATAAAAAATATAAATTGTAGATTTGCTACTTTTTCTAACAGTTTAAAATACTAATAAAAAACAGTTTAATTAAATAACAAAATAATCACTATTAAAACTTATATTTAATAGTGATTTTTTTGCCAAAATATTGCAGAAACTTTTACAGAAAAGTATACAATTTTAAAAAATTATGATATACTACGCACAGCATAAATATTATATTGTTAATAGATATAGTAAATTATAAAGGTCATAGGTAACCTTTTAAAAACCTAAATAATTATACAAGGAGGATATGTTAGTTTTTAAAACTAACATAAACTAGCAATGAGATTTGTAACAGATGAAAAATCAAAACAAGAATATAAAGAATTCTTAGAAAAACATGAAAGATGCAATTTCCAACAATCACCCGAGTGGGCAAAAGTAAAATCAAGTTGGAAAAATGAAATAGTTCTAGCAGAAGATGAAAATGGAAAAATAATAGGTTCGTTAAGTATATTAATAAGAAAAATTCCTATATTTGGGAATATAATGTATTCTTCAAGAGGACCAGTATGTAATATACATGATGAACAAGTATTAAGACAATTAACAGAAGGGGCAAAAAATCTTGCAAAAAAATATAATGCAATAGTATTAAAAATAGAGCCAGATATAGAAAGCAAAGACACAGAGTTTAGAAGAATAGTAGAAAAAATAGGATATAAAATAAAAGATGATGCAAAAAACTTTAGAGAAGAAATTCAACCAAGATATGTATTTAGACTAAACATAAAAGATAAGACAGAGGACGAAATATTTGCAGGTTTTCACCAAAAAACAAGATATAACATTAGATTAGCAATAAAAAAAGGAGTAACAATAAAAGAAGGAACCAGAGAAGACTTAAAAATTTTTCACAAAATAATGATTGAGACAGGAGCTAGAGATGGCTTTATAATCAGATCATTAGAATACTTTGAAAAAATGTATGACAATCTAGCACCAGAACACATGAAGTTACTTATGGCTTATTATGATGGCAAACCAATATCAGGAGTAATACCAATAATGTATGGAAACAAAACATGGTATCTATATGGAGCAAGTAGCAATGAAAATAGAAACTTAATGCCAAACTACTTATTGCAATGGGAAATGATAAAAATGGCAATAGCAAGAAAATCAGACATTTATGATTTAAGAGGAGTTTCAGGAGTTGTAGACGAAAATCATCCACAATATGGGTTATATAGATTTAAAAAAGGGTTTGGAGCAGAATTCACAGAATTTATAGGAGAAATTTACATTCCGTTCAAACCATTAACATATAATTTATATAAATTCTCAGAAAAAACCTTTAGACAATTACGTGGATTAAAAACAAAATTTAAAAAGAAATAAAAGGAGAAAAATTTGAAGGCTTTAATTATAGAAAAAAAAGACTTAAGACATAATATAAATAGAATAAAAGAGTTTATAAATCCAGATAATAATAAAAAAAAGGTGGAAATAATAGCTGTAATAAAAGGAAATGGTTATGGTTTAGGATTAGTAGAATATGCAAACTTTTTAATAGATAATGGAATAAACTTTTTAGCAGTAGCCTCTACAGAGGAAGCAATTAAATTAAGAGAAAGTGGAATAAAAGAAAAAATATTAATGCTTTCATCAACATCAGATAAACAAGAGGTCGAAGAATTAATAAAAAAGAACATTATTTTAACAATAGGCTCAAGCAAGGCTGGTCTAGTTGCGAATGAAGTTTCTGCTTCATTAAACACAAAAGCCAAAATTCATTTAAAAATTGATACAGGTTTTGGAAGATATGGATTTATGTATAATGAACCAGAAGAAATAATAAAAGCAATAAAAACTTGGACAAACCTAAAAATAATAGGAACTTATTCACATTATTCAATAGCTTTTTATAAAAAGACAGAATATACAAAAAAACAATTTGAAAGATTTATGAATGTAGTAGATAAATTAAAACAAAAGATTATTGAATTAGATTTACCAATAGATAAAAGCGACTTTTTTGTAAAAAAAGCT
>CALXZT010000008.1 GCA_944393315.1 uncultured Clostridia bacterium | reverse complement strand
CTTTTTTTATTTTTTCTTTAATATTTATTTTTTCATTTTCTATTTTTTCATTTATTTTTATTTCATTTATTTTTTTAATTATTTCATATTTAATTTTATTTTCAAAAATATTATTTTTTATTTTTTCTTTTTCTAAATTTATTTCTAATCTTATATTATTATATTTTTTTATTTCTTCTTTTTTATTTTTTAAATTATTTATTTTTTGTTCGATTAAGTTAATTGGCTTTTCCCTAGTTCTATCACTTCCTACTTCATCTAATTGCCTTCTGTTTAATCTTTCAATTGCTCTTTTATATGAAACATTATCTGAACCTGTTCCAACAATATTTGTTATTTTCTGTATTAAATTATTTTGTGTATTTTTTTCTAATCTAACTTCCTCTTGTAAAATTGCTGAGGTCGCTAAAAATAATTCCTCATCTATTTTTGTTTGTTCATAGAAAAATTCATTTCCTTTATTTTTATCTATATTAAATTGTTTTGAAATATCTTCTAATTTAATATTAAATATTTTTGGATTTTTTTTGCTAAATTCTCTATATATTTCAAAAGTCTCTCCATTATCTAATTCATATTCTAATTTTCCGGAAAATTCATCTGTATTCCATGGCTTATATTGTTCATAATCAGAAATATCTTTTCCCTTTTTGTTTTTTGATGTTCCATAAAATGAATTTAATATAAATTTTAATATTGTTGATTTTCCACTTTCATTTTCTCCATATATTATATTTATTTTTTTGCCTAGATTTATTTCTTTATTTTGCAATTTTCCATAGCTATTTATTTTTAATTTATTTATTTTCAAATATATCACTCCAATACGTCTATGCCTATTTCTATTGCTTTTTCGATTATTTTTCTTTCTTCTTCTGTTTGGCATTTATTTAATCTTTCTAACATTTCTTTAGCAAATAATCCTTTTAATGTTGTTTCATTTGCAAGTTTTTCTAAATTATAATTTGGTTTTGTTTTATTTTTTATTTTTATTATTTTTTCGTCTAAATTGTATTTATATAATTCATGTATATTTATTTCAAAATTTCTTTTTCCTGTTAAAATTATTTTATATAATTTATTTTTTTCTAATTTTATTTCATTTATTTTTTCTATTAATTCTTCTTTTGAAATTATTTCTGTTATATCTAATATAATTTCTTCAAATTCTGTTGTTTCTATTGGAATAAATTTTGTGGTTAATTTTTTATTTATTATTTCACCCTCAACCATTCCATGTTTTCCTAGCTCATCAAATCCTATTGATACTGTTGAGCCTGGATAAATTATATTTTCATTTTCTTTGTAATTAGTTTTATGTATGTGCCCAAGTGCAACATAATCAAAATCTTTTTCTTCAAGTATTTTCCTTGGTATTGAATTATATTCTCTTTCTTCTAGCCTTGCCCCATCTAGTGTTCCATGTGTTATTAATATATTTATTTTTTCTTTATTTTCTATATTTATTTTATCTATTTTTTCCTCTTTTAAGTAATAATCATCAAATCCATATCCATATATATCTACTTCAGCATTTTCTATTCTTTCTACATTGCTACCAAATATATGTACATTATTATTCCATAAAAAATTATTATAAAAAGAATTTTTTATGAGTGGATCATGATTTCCTGGAGTAATATATATTTTTGTATTTGGTATTTCTTTAAACAAATTATTTATATATTCTATTGTTGTATTTTTTATATATTGTTGTTCATATAAATCTCCTGCTATAAAAAAATATTCTATATTATTTTCTTTTATATAATTTATTATTTGTTTAAATGCTTTTCTTTGTTCTAGTCTCCTTATTTCTCCAAAATTTTCTTTATCTGATAAATTTGTAAATGGTGAGTCTAAATGCAAATCTGCTATGTGTATAAATTTCATTTTTTCTTCCTTTCTTTTGCATACTTTGTATACGTAAGTGATTTTCTTCTAATATATAACATTTGTTTGTAAAAAACAAGCGAACATAATAAAAATTATCTAATGATAAATGTTTTTCCACAAAAAAATACACCCTAAAATGTTAAATTCTCATCTAACACTTAGAGTGCTGTTTAAAATTTTTCTTACTAATCATTTTCTTCATCTAATGGTCCAAATAATTCATCAAATTTGGCCTCTAACTCTTTTTGTAAATCATATGAGTCTTCTTCTGTTTCTAATGGTAAAGTTGATGGCTCTGAAGCTGCAACTTTTGTTTCTTGAACTTCTTGTACCTTTTGCTCCTCTTTTGGTGCTGGTGTCGTTTCTTCAAATAGGTCATCTAATGATTCCACTTTTAAGTTATCAGGTTCTTTTTTGTTATCATCTCCCTCTGTCCAAGGGTTGTATGGATTAAACTTTCTCCACGGACCTCTATCCTTATTTTCAATATCATTATGGCTTATCTCAAATCTTGCTAGTTCTTTTGCCATTGGATGTTTGAAATAATAGAATTTATTCGCTTTTACTGGCTTAATTCCCTTTTCAAAAATTATACACAAATCATTATCTAATCTTCTTAATTCATCTGGTGTCATAAGTGCTCTTGCCATTACTTGATCTGATACACTTGAACCTGTTCTCCAATTTTGTTTATCTTTACTTATTGATATACTATCTCTGCCTATTGTTTTTTCTCCAAGTGCTTTTGAAAAATATTCTACAGTTTTATATGAGTTGCTTCCCAAAAATACGTGTGTATCACAGTTACCAATAATTGTTTCATATGACTTTTCATACACCGCTTCCAGCTGGTCAAGATTTTGTAATATAACACTAAATGATATTTTTCTACTTCTACTTGTAGATATTTTTTTATCAAAATCTGGTATTTTACCAATGTTTGCAAACTCGTCTAATATAAAATATGTTGGTACTTGAAGTCTTCCACCATTGTCATCTGCATAATTATATAATTGTTGTATCATTTGTGAGAAAAATATTGTAAGTAAAAAGTCATATGCAGTATGTGTATCTGATGATATTACATATAGTGCTGTTTTCCTAGTTCCTATATCTTCAAATTTTATTGTGTCTGTTGAGGTTAATTCTGCTATTTCTTTTGAATCGAATTTACCTAATTTTGATTGTAATGTACTTAATATTGAACTATATGTTTTTTCTGGTGCAATTTCGATTGATTTATAGTTCATCCTTGCTGGATGATCATATGGTAATTGGCTCATTAAATCTGATAATAAATTGCTTCCTCCACTTTTGTTTGCTGCCCTAACTAATTCAGCACAACTTGTTAAGTTTTGCTCTTCTTCTGGTCTTGTCGCTAATAAATAATATATTAATGCTTTTAATAACATTTCTGCTGAATCATCCCAAAATGGGTCTGATCCACTTCCTTCTGTTTTTTGTCCTTTTACTATTGTATTTGCAATAACATCTACATCTATTTCTGATGTTATATGCATTAATGGGTTGTATCCATCGCTATAGCTTGGTTTTACTAGGTTTAATACTTTTATTTCATATCCATGCTCTTTTAAATAACCTGCTGTTCTATCATAAAGTTCTCCTTTAGGATCTGTAAATACATATGATCCTAGCATTTGATATGCATTTGGTATTGAATATGATGCTGATTTACCAGAACCAGAACCGTCCAACTACTAATACATTTACGTTTCCCCTTTTATCTACTGGCAGGTAATTGTTTTCAGCTAGTATTATTCCTTTTTTATTGCTCAATATTTTATATTGTTCTCCTCTCTGACTCCAATCACTTGAACCATGTTCTATATCTGAATACTCATTTTTAGGAGCTGTTCTTGCCATTCCTACAAAGAAAAATGTTCCAAATACTAATGAAAATCCACCTAGTAGCTTTAAAAATTCTGTAGTGGCCCCTTCATTTATTATTTTTCCAACTGTAATGTGTGGTTGTCCTAGGCTTGAAGAAAATTCCTGAATAAAAAGCCCCATATCTTTTGTTTCGCCTTGCATTGCTACATGCCAAGCGTGGGATATGGGTGCAACAATGAATATGGCTATAAATAGCCATAATATTGCAAATACTATTAAATTTCCTCTATTCCTTCTTATAGCGCCTTCTATTTTATAGTTCATAAAATTCACCTACTCTTTTGTAATAATTTTTATCTAGCCTCTGGACTTTGTTGTTTTCTTGCTCTTCTTTTTCCTGCCATTTCAGATGTTATTTCTTCTACCAGTGCTACATTCACACGTTCTTCGCTGCTTCTTACCCATTGTTCAACACTATTAGGCATATGTACCCTTTGATTCATAATAATAAATCCTCCTATTTACTTACGATACGACTGGGTTTCCACCCACAATACGATAATCATCATTTTCTTGCCTTACTTCAAAAGCAAAATATGACTTATATGGTTTTAATTTACATTTACCTTTTACTTCATTTGTTTTTTCATCAAAATAAAGCACAGGTTTTACTTCTTCTGTAGTTTCTGGGTCAATTATCGCAATTGGCCTTTTTAAGTTAGGTGTATAATCTACGTTTTTATATTCTAATTCTTTTTCAGAATATATTGATTTGAACTTGAAAGGTGTTGGCTTTTTTAATACTTTTATTTGATTATCTTGCAAAATACCA
Organism: uncultured Clostridia bacterium; assembly: GCA_944393315.1. Lineage (GTDB taxonomy): Bacteria > Bacillota > Clostridia > TANB77 > CAG-508 > CAG-269. The sequence goes on along the minus strand of CALXZT010000008.1, from coordinate 27,372 downwards.
TTATTAATTATTACCTTTTCTTTTGCAAAAGATAAGATAACTAATATTTCGTCCTCTTTTAGCTCCTTGTCTATAAAGAAAGTTTTTCTTTTATTTTCACCCCTTAGCTCTTCTATGAAATCTAGTCTTTCAACTGTTAATTTAGGAGCATTTTGTGCCATGCTATTTTCTGTTTTACTTACTTGATAAATTACTGTATTTACATCTTTTGGATCTGTTATGCTAAATTGTTTTCCTTGCCAGATCTCCATTTACACTTACACCTCATTCCTATGATTTAATCCATAGTTTGTCTTTTGTTTAATCTCAACTTCTATTATACTAGAAATTACGCCTTTTGTCAACACTTTGAATACTTTTTCTATAATTATGTTAATTGTTTGTTTGACTTTTTATTTTGCCTTATGTAAATTTGTTTATGTTGGCTAGACATTTTTTATATTTAGCAAGTTATAAATTAAACATTTCTTGGATTAAACCTTGATATTTCTTTTAATTTTTTGTATAACTCTATTTCTTCATCTGTTAGATTTTTAGGTAGTGCTATTTTAACTTCTGCAATTAAGTCACCTCTAGCACCATTTCCTATTTTGTACCCCTTATGTGGTATTGTTATTTTTTCTCCTGATTGTGTCCCTTGTGGTACATATATTTGGCTATAATCATCAATTGAATTTATGCTTACCTTTGTTCCTAGTGCTGCTTCATAAGGAGTGATTAGTAAATCTGTATGTAAGTCATACCCCTGAAGTTTAAATATTTTACTGTTTTCTATCTTTATTTTTATTAATAAGTCACCATTTTTCCCACCATTTATGCCTTCTTTTCCTTGTCCTATTAGTCTTATTTTTTCCCCATTACGTATTCCTGCTGGAATATTAACTGTAAAAGTTTTCATTTTCCCTTCAACTGTTCTGAGTGAGATTTTCTTTTCTTTTCCATAAAAACCCTCTTCTATGGAAATGTTTATTTCTGTCTCAACATTTTCTCCTTTTGTTGGAATTTTTACACTGCTATATATAGGGCTTTCTTTTTCTTTTGCCTGTCCAAAAAACATATTAAAAAAGTCGCTGAAAACTGAACCTGTACTTCTTTGACTTTCTTGGTATTCTTGATTTTTTTTAGCAACATTTGATGTCCACATTCTATCATATTTTCTTTTTTTAGTAGAATCAGAAAGCACTCTATAAGCTTCATTTATATCTTTTATTTTTTCCTCTGCTAATATATTTCCAACATTTAAATCTGGGTGATTTTTCTTAACAGCTAATCTATATGCTGTTCTTATTTCTTCCAAAGTTACCTTATTTGTTTTTAGTTCAAGTATTTTATAATAATCCTTAAAAATCATTTGACGTCCTCCCAATAAATTGGTAGCAACATTATATCAAGGATTTTAAAAAAAATCCATAGTTTATATGGATTTTCTAATTATTTTTCTTGATTGAAATACATTATTAAGTGTTCTATTGTATCTTTGTTATTTTGCTCTAGTGCTTCAAATCCACTTAATGAATATTTTAATACTTTGTTTTCAGTAACATCCAAATATTCACTAAATATATCATTTAAGCCTATTTTAAAAACATTACATATTTTTATTAAGTTTTCATATGATGGTTTTGATTTATCTTGCTCAATATCACTTATATATCTTGCTGAGCAATCAATAGCTTCTGCTAACTTTTCTTGAGTATATCCATGGCTTCTTCTTAATTTCTGTAAATTCTTTCCTATTTTTATTTTTCCTAATTTTTTCATTTATATCACCTTTTCTTGATTTTTCTTATATATTATCAGAGTTTCAGAGATGTATAAATGAATTATTTTCGTTTTTGCCATGTTTTTACTTCATATCAAAATTTTTTTATTCTTCAACCCCATATTTTTTTATAAGTTCATTTGCAATATCCGAGAATTTCATACCATTAGAAGCCTTTAATAAAATCACATCATCTTTTTTCATTACTTCGCGGATTCTTTTAAAAACATTCTTTAGATTATGTTCAAAGTAAACTTTTTCCTTTTTCATTCCATTTTCTATAGCTATGTCGCATATATTTTTTGCATTTTGTCCACAACATATTAATAAATCAATTTTTTGTTTTACAACTTCCTCTCCTATTTTTTCATGAACCTTTTCTGAAAACTCTCCTAATTCAAGAACATCTCCTAAGACTGCTATTTTTCTGCCTTTTGGAAGGCTAGTTATATATTTTAATGCTTCTTTTATTGATTCAAGACTTGCATTATATGTGTCATTAACTAATATTATATTATCTTTTAAACTTACTATTTCCATTCTTTTTTTAGCTATCTCAACATTTTTTATTCCTGTCATTATTTGTTTATCACTAAGATTTAAGCTTTTTCCAACTGCCACAGCACATAATGCATTATAAATATAATGTTCACCAGCTACTGGAACTTCAATTTGTATTTTTTCATTTTTTGATTCACAAACAAATGCACTACCATTTTCATTTAGAATTATTTCTTCTCCCATGAAATCACTAGGATTTATAATTCCAAAAGTAATTATTTCATAATTTTCCTTATTTTCTTCATACCATTTATGTAATAAATCATTATCGTTATTAATTATAACTTTCTTTTGCTTCATTCCATCTAATATTTCTAGCTTTGCTTTTAATATGTTTTGCCTTGAACCTAAATTTCCTATATGAGAAGTTCCAACATTTGTTATTACTGCTATTGTTGGCTTTACTATATTAGAAAGTGCTCTTATTTCTCCTAAATGGTTCATTCCCATTTCAACTACTGCCGCTTCTTCATCATTTAGTCTTAAAATTGTTTTTGGAACACCAATATGGTTATTGTTGTTTCCCTCAGTTTTTAGTGTTTTATATTTTTGAGAAACTACACTTGCAATAATATCTTTCGTACTGGTTTTTCCCACACTTCCTGTAACCCCAACTACAGGTATATCATATAATGTCCTTTTAAATTCTGCAATTTGTGTAAGTGCTTTCAAAGTATCTTCTACTTTTATTATTACTTTGTTTTTTGATTTATAGTCCTCCATCTCTGCATATGTAAAATTTATATTTTCAACTATTGCTATTTTGGCACCACTATCTAGTGCTTCCTTCCATAACATACTTCCATCTGTTTTTTCCCCTTTAATTCCTATAAAAGTATCATTTTCTTTTATTGTTCTTGTGTCAATAGAAAAATTTTTGCAGATTTCCTCTTTTGCACCAATTATTAGCCTTCCATTTGTTATTTCTATCACATTTTGCACTGTTATTTCTTTATGTTTTGTTTCCATTTATTTAACCCCGCCTTTTTATTTTTTATTTATTGCATTATATTATAATAGTTCATTTATTGCAACAAAATTTTAGTTTAAAATTTAAATTCAGATATTTGCTAAGTTCTTAATTTATTTCTATTGTTTTTTAGCTTTAAAATAAAATTTTTTCCTTCATACATTCTCATTTGTTAAATATCATAATGATTGCATGAAGGAAAATAATTTTCAAATTAAATTATAAAAACATTGCTATTCAACTGCTCTATTTGCTATTTCAATAGCTTTAGACACTATATTTCCACAAGTTTTAGAAGGAACATTTGCCCAGCTTCCTCCATCTGCTTTTACTTGTTCATATACGCCTAATTCTTTTGCAATTTCTTCTCTGAGATTTTCTGATATTAATTTACTATTTCTAGACATTAGTATCGACCTCCCAAAATTATTATGTGCAAATTTATTTTAAATATGATTTTTAAAAGCCCATTTTTTATTGGGAAAATAGGCTTTTTTTGGTTCTAGCAAATATAATTTTAATTTTTATTCTGTTAAAGTTCCATTTTCAGTATTTGTAATTACTAAAGTATCTTCCTCTTTTCCTGTTTCTACATTAACATAAGTTAAGAATTCAATATCATTAATTTTCCCTTGAAACTCATAACAAAAAATTTCTGTTTTCCATTCCGTTGGTATCATTGCTAACCTTTGGTTTGTTATTTCAATCTCTTTATTTAGTTTTGATTTTGCCTCATCCATTGAAACTTTCAGTTCTTCAAAAGTTCTTTCATAGTGATTATTTAAATATCCTGTTGTTTCAATTCCTAAGATTTCTCCACTATCAAGTGCAACTTTTACTTTTATTAAATCTGCATACATTATCACATTTTGGTTATTATCATATTTTTGTTCATAAGCAAAATTTATAGTTGATATTCCACCTTGTTTTATAAAATAAGTGGCTCTCATATTACTAAATCCTTTTGAATCAAGAAAATCTTTTGCTTTTGTTTTTGCTTCTTCATCAGATATAATTTGTGTCTCAACATTTTTGTCAGAGTTCATATATATAACATGCCCTCCGATTTTAGAAATAGACATACTAATTGTTTCTTCTTCATTAGTTTTTATTCCAATTGCATATGCTTCAATATCTGAATTTTGTGATGATTCAAAACTTGTTATTTCCTTTATTCGATCTTTTCCAATAAATTCTTCTGCCTTTTTCTTTGCTGTTTCTTCATCTATTAGATCACCTGTAAGTCCCTTTTTTTCTGTACTTGTTAAATGCTCTGAATATGCTCCATCATAAATTAGTCCTGAGTATTCATGAAAGTTTTCTTCTAATGCTCCAAAACTATCTTTAGAAATATTGCTAACTTGCTGAGCAAATACTGTGTTTGCATCCTTTTTTAATTCATTCCATGTAACTCTTCCATTTGCTATATCTTCTGATAATTGATTTAGTACATTTGATAAGTCAACACTATAAGAATATAAGTCTTTTAAATTATTTAGATCATCTTCTTTTAAATCTATATGATCAATGTTTTTCCTTGATAAAGCATAACTATATTCGCTTACTTGATTTAAAAATTTCTCTGTGTTTTCTAGTTCTTGACTTTCTATTGGAAGCATTCCTAAATATGACTGAGCTAAATTCGCTTCTCTCCATACATGCGTAAGCGTTTCGGCTCCATGTGTATCATCAGTTGTAATTAAAGATTTAGCCAGATAAGTTTTCACATTTTGTACATAATCTACTAATTCATAAAATGCCATGTTATAATGATTTTCAGTTGAAGTTTTATAAACCCTATTTTTCTCATACAAGTTATATCCCAATATTAGAGCTAAAATTATTAAAGCCATAATTATAAATGTTATTATTTTATTTTTTCTCATCTCTACCATCCTTTTTTTATTTAATTTAATTTATTTTGCTATTTTTTTCATTTTTTTATACAACTTTTTTTATTTTTATGATAGAATTATTAAAAATTTTATTAATTAATAGGTGGTTTATATGATTAAGAAGGTTATAGTTCTTTATGCATCATATGGTGGTGGACATCTGTCTGCTGCACGTTCAATAAATGAATATATTGAAAATAATTATCCTAATATTAATACAGAACTAATAGATTGTGTAAAATATATTAATAAAACATTAGAGCTTGTTACAACAAAAGCATATACAGAAATGGCAAAAAAAGCTCCCAATACATGGGGACATATTTATAAAGGTTCTGAAAAAGGTCCTTTAGCTCAAATTAGTACTACTTCAAATAAAGTTATGGCTTTGAAATTAGAAAAATTATTACTAGAAAAAAATCCTGATTTAGTTATTTCTACTCATCCTTTTGCTAGCCAAATGTGTAGCTATTTAAAACGAAAAGGTAAAACAAATGTAAAATTAGCAACAATTTTAACCGATTTTGCTATTCATAATCAATGGATAGTTGGGCATGAATACACAGATTATTTTTTTGTTTCACATCTAGGAATGAAAGAGGATTTAATATCAGCTGGTGTATCTTCTGAAAAAATTTATACTACTGGAATACCTTTATCAAATAAGTTTTTATTAGAGTATAATAAATCAGAAATTTTAGAGAGTTTTGGTTTAACTCCAGGGAAAAAAACTGTTTTATTTTTCGGTGGTGGTGAATTAGGATTAGGGAAAACTCGTACTTTAAATATTTTCAAATCTTTTGTTAGAAATGATAATATTCAGATTGTTGCTATTTCTGGTAAAAATCAAAAAATGAAAGAGCATTTTCAAAGTTTTGTTGAAGAAATGGGTAAAGAAAATTCTGTTAAAATATTAGAATATACTGACAAAGTCGCTCAACTAATGAGCATCTCAGATTTAGTTGTTACAAAACCTGGTGGTCTAACAACCACGGAGAGTTTGGCTTCAGGTCTTCCTATTGTTGTAATAAATCCAATACCTGGTCAAGAAGAAGAAAATGCAAAATTCCTTGAGGATAATAAAGTTGCTATTTGGATTAAAAAAAAGGATGATGTTGAAAAAATTTTAAATGACTTATTTTCTAACCCTGATAAAATACAAGAAATGAAAGTTCATGCAAGACTTATGGCTAAAAAGAATTCTACTAGGGATATATGTGAAATTTTACTTAATTCATAATATGATTTTTAAATAGATTAAATCATTATATAAAAATTATAAACAAATAAAAAAGCATCTCATAATATATAATAGAGGTGCTTTTTATGTCTTATTCAAATAATAAATGTTCTAGTGCTGGATTTGATTTAATTGGACTTTCAAGTTCTCTTGCAATTTTTATTAGCAAAAATATGGATGCTGATGACCTAGGGATATTAGGTGCGTTTTTTACAACTTTAGGTGATAATCTCTCTCTTATTGCCACTTCTAGATCTGCTTGCGAATCAAAAAATAATGTAAATGATTTGACTAATGATCAACCTTTCTGCTGATTTTTTTGTATCTATACCAAATCTAAAGTTCTCTCCTGCCTTCTAGTGCTTTCATAAGTGTAACCTCATCTGTATATTCTAAATCTCCTCCTACTGGAATTCCATGAGCAATTCTTGTGACTTTAATTCCTAATGGTTTTATCAATTTAGAAAGATACATTGCAGTCGCTTCTCCCTCCACCCTAGGATTTGTTGCCAAAATTATTTCTTTAACTTGTCCATCCATAAGGCGTGCTAGTAATTCCTTTATTTTTATATCTTCTGGTCCAATGCCATTCATTGGTGATATTGAGCCATGTAATACATGATATACACCTTTATATTCATGTGTTCTTTCCATTGCTATAATATCTCTAACATCTTCTACTACACATATTATACTTTGATCTCTTTTTGGATTTCCACAAATTTGACAAGGATCTGTATCAGAAATATTGTAGCATTTAGAACAATATTTTAAGTTTTTCTTTGCTTCTAATATTGAAGATACAAACTCTTTTGTTTCCTCTTCTGAACAGTTTAACATATAAAATGCTAGTCTAGCAGCAGTCTTATGACCGATGCTAGGCAACTTTTCAAAACTTTCAATTAATTTTTCAATTGATGGTGAATATAAACTCATGTTGTGCTCCTTATATTATTACATTATTCCAGGTATGTTGTATTTTCCCATTGAAGCTGCTTGAGCACTATCTACTTTTTTAAGTGCATCATTTACACATGTAAGTATTAAATCTTGAAGCATTTCTACATCATCTGGATCAACTACTTCTGGTTTCAAAGTTATTTCTTTTAATATTTTTTCTCCTGTAACTTTTACGCTTACTGCTCCTCCACCTGCTGTACTTTCAAATTCTTTTAGGGCTAATTCTGCTTGTGATTTTTCTAAATCTGCTTGCATTTTTTTTGCCTCTTTCATTAAATTATTGATGTTCATTCCACCAAATCCTCCCATACCTCCTGGGAATCCACCTCTTTTAGACATAGTTCATCTTCCTTTCTTTGTTTTTGTTCATTTTTCATATTTTATGTTTTATATTCTTTAATTTTTCTTAAGTGTTTTTGAATTATCTAAGTAATACTAAATGGTATTCCATTTCCATTTGCAAAATTAGAAATTTCATCTTCGTTTGAATTAATTTCTTCCTCTTCAGGTTCTATATATTTTATATTCATTTGTTTTCCGCATGCCGCACCAACTAATTCAGATATTTGTTTAATACTTTCTTGTTTTTCCAACACAGTTCTTCCAAATGATGTTAGACCTTTTGGAAATTCAATACCAATCGTTTGATCATTTATTTCCCTTGCTGTTGTATTTATTAAATTCGTATATAACATTATTTTTCCATTTTTCTTTAAATCTTCTACAACTTGTGGCCAATATTCTTGAGTTTTTCCTAATGGTATTTTAACTGATGCTTTTAATGCCTTTTGCTTAGGGTTTTCCACTTTTTGTGTTCTATTTGTGGAAAATTGCATATCATTTGAAGCAATAAATCTTTCTAATTTATTAAGCCTTTGCTCTAATTCACTATTAGATTGATATGAAGCTTGACTATTAGAACTAACATTATTATTACCTTCTGTGGTTTCTTCTTTATTACACAATTTTATAATTCCCGCTTCAAATACTATTACTTTTTGCGTTGAACTTTTTATATCATTTTCTAATTCAGATAAATCATAAATTAGTTTTATTGCTCTTTGCTTAGATAGTTTTTCCGCAAGATTTTTTACTTCTTTTTGCTCCTCATTACTATACAGCTCTAGTTTGCCATTTGATTTATATACTAAAATGTCTTTTATATATTTTATTATTTCCCATAATAAATTGTTTATGTCTTTCCCATCATCAAGAACCTGTTTCATTGTCTCAATGACTACATCAACATCATATAACACAATTCCTTGAGTAATTTTATTTATATATGTCCTTTTAGGAATTCCGACTAAATCCTTGATTTTGTTCTCATCAATATAGTTTTCACCATCTTGACAGCATCTTTCTAGTATTGATAATGCATCTCTCATTGCTCCTTCTGATAAAGTTGCAATTATTTCTAGAGCCTCTTTTGTTACGGTTATTTTACTTTCTTTACAGACTATTTCTAACCTTTTTATAATTTCATCATTTGATATTCTTTTAAAATCAAATCGTTGACATCTTGATAAAATGGTTGCAGGCAATTTTTGAGGTTCTGTTGTTGCTAATATAAATTTTACATGCTCAGGAGGTTCTTCTAATGTTTTTAAAAGTGCATTAAAAGCTCCTGTTGATAACATATGTACCTCATCTATTATATATACTCTGTATTTTGCTTTAGTTGGTAAAAAATTAACTTCTTCTCTAATACTTCTGATATCTTCTACACTGTTGTTTGATGCAGCATCCATTTCTACAATATCAGTAAGTGAACCATTTATTGCTCCTTTACATATTTCACATTCATTACATGGTTCACCTTCATTAGGGTTTAAACAATTTACGGCCCTTGCAAGAATCTTGGCTGCTGATGTTTTTCCAGTTCCTCTTCCTCCATTAAATAAGTACGCATGACCTACTCTTCCTGATTTTATTTGGTTTTTTAATGTCCTTGTAATTGCATCTTGCCCTACCATTTCCCCAAATGTTATTGGTCTGAATTTTCTATAAAGAGCTGTGTACCCCATTACTTCACATCCTTTATATCTATTTTAAAAAATGGTCTGAATTCTAATCTCTCTATGGAAAGCATTTCCACACAAAAGTATCTACTTATTGCTGCTTCCTTCCGGACCTGACAAGGTTCATAGGCTCTTGTTGGTCTGCTCTCCATACAAAGATTAGGCTCATACCATTTGTATTATATACTTTAATTGTCTTTTTGACAAGTATATTTTATATTATTTTAAATACAATATCTTCTAAGTCTGTAATTTCTAGATTAGTGGTCCCTTTTTCTATAATGTTTCCAACTGGTAATTCTAATGAAACTGTTGCTTTATAAGTTTTTTTGTTTAATATTTTTATTTCTATGTTAAATGAAACACTTACCTTTAAGTCTTCTTCTTTTACATTTGTAATTTGAAGTAATTGGTTATAATTTACTTCTGTAGCACTAGTTGATATATATTGGCTGACACTATTATTTGCACATCTGAAGGCTATAAGTCCTCCTTGATTTGAAATTTTTGATTGTTTAATATTTGATTCAAGATCTCCTACATATGTTAATTCATTTATTTCAAATTCTTGTGTATTGCTAAACATTTTACTTTCTTCGTCTGTTGTTTTATATATTTTAATCTCACCTTTATCTGTTTCTTTAGTAATATTAAAATTATTAATTTTTACATTTTCTATCAATTCTGTTTTTCCGTAATTTTTGTTTTTATCTATATATAAATAAATATCATTATTTTGATTTACATCTATTGCCCATTTGGTTTGCTCACTATCATTTTGAATACCATCTGTTGAGCTTACAATAACTATTTTAGAAATTTTAAATGGGATATTTGTTTCTCCCTCTTCATGGTATGTAAGTAGCCACATCATCGTTACAAATAATATTGAAATTATTATTACTATTGTTAAAGTAATTTTTAATATCTTTGTTTTTACTTTATTATTCATATTTTGGCTGAGCTAATTTTATTTTTAGCTTTCTCCCTTCATATATTATTTTTTCAATTTTCTTAATTCTTTGAAAAAATCCTTCAATATTTTTTCACATTCTTCTTTCATAACATTTATTTCTACTTCTACATTATGGTTAAAAGTATAATCCTTAAATAAATTTAATTTTGAACCTGCTGCTCCTGTTTTTTCATCCATTGTTCCTATATATATTTTTTTTATTCGAGAGTTTATTATTGCTCCTGCACACATTGTGCAAGGCTCTAATGTTATATACATCTCACAATCAATTAGTCTCCATGATTTTAGCTTTTTACTTGCCCTTTGTATTGCTAGAATTTCGGCATGTTTTGTTGTATCAAATTTTGTTTCTTTTAAATTGTGTGCCCTAGCTATTATTTCATCATTTTTTACAATTACCGCTCCTACTGGAACTTCTAGCTTTTTATATGCTTTTTTAGCTTCCTTTATTGCCTCTTCCATAAATTTTTCTTTTAAATTTTTTTCCATATATCTTCCTTTTTAATCAAAATTAAGCTTAAATCATTCCTGAAAAATATTATAGTTTTTTTTAAATGGTGTGCCCAGAGGGACTCGAACCCCCATCGGTCGCTTAGGAGGCGACTGCTCTATCCTGCTGAGCTATGAGCACATTTTCTTATATAATATAGCACGTTTTTGTTTTTTTGTAAATAATACTATTTATTAATTCTTTGCATTTTTATTATTTTGCTAAAAATTTGCTACTAGATTTTTTCTCTTTTTAATCGTATAATTAATATAATATATTTTTATTTAAGAAAATTTATTTTGAAAGAAATATTAAAGTATATTGAATGAAATAAAAAAAGGAGAAAATTTAAAATGCAACAAATATTAAGTACTTTAAGAAAAGCTATTGAAGAATATAATATGATCAAAGAAGGCGACAAAATTGCAGTTTGTCTTTCTGGTGGTAAGGATTCAATAACATTGCTTCATGCTTTAAAAGCATTGCAACGTTTTTATCCAAAGCATTTTGAATTAATCGCAATAAGTATTAATCCTGGTTTTGAATTTTTTGATGAAAACTTATTACAAAATATTTGTAAAGAAGCAAATATCCCTCTTTTTATCGAGTGTAATCATGCCAAAGAAATTGTTTTTGACATAAGAAATGAAAAAAATCCATGTTCTTTGTGTGCAAATTTACGTAGAGGAATTATAAATAGTATTGCTATTAAAGAAGGTTGTAATAAAATCGCATTAGGTCATAATCAAGATGATGTTTTAGAAACATTTTTATTAAATCTTTTATATACAGGAACAATTAATACTTTTTCACCAGTAAGCTTTATGGATAGAACAAAAATAACATTAATTAGACCTTTAGTATTAACTTCTGAAAAAAATATTAAAAGATATATTAAAAAATCTGGTATTTCTGTTATGAATAAGGTTTGCCCTATGGATGGTAAATCTAAACGTGAAGATATGAAAATGCAAATAGTCTCTTGGCAAAAAAATATCCCTATGATTAGAGCTAACTTATTTGGAGCTATTACAAGAAATATTGATGAGTGGAAAACTCAAAAATAATCTGTTATCCAGCATTAAATAAACCCAAATTATTAAACATTACCAGTAAATAATTTGGGTTTATTTTATTTAAAACTTAAATACTTTTATGCATTTCTAACTAAATCTTCCATTGCTATTTTTAGTGCTTCCAATTCTTCACTTGCAGATTTATCACATATGCCTTTTACCCCTATGTATAATTTAATTTTTGGTTCTGTTCCTGATGGTCTAACACAACACCAACAATTATTTTCTAGTGTATAATATAATACATTTGATTTAGGAAGTCCTGTTGTTTTCTCTTTACCTGTTAGCATATCTTTTTCATAATCTCTATCAATGTCTTTAAAATTCAACACTTTATATTTTCCAATTTGAGTAATTTCTTTATTTCTCATGTTTGTCATCATTTGTTTTATTTTTTCGGCACCTTCTGCACCTTCTAATACAATCGATACTTGAGTTTCTTTATAATATCCATATTTCTCATACATATTATTCATCTGATCCCATAGAGTTAATCCTTTTGATTTATAATATGCTGCTGCTTCACATAAAGACATAACTGCTGCAATCCCATCTTTATCTCTTGCATAATCTCCTATTAAACATCCATAACTTTCTTCAAACCCAAACACATAAGTTCTATCTTTATTTTCCTCGGCCTTTTTCATTATAGCCCCAATATTTTTGAATCCAGTAAGTACCTCAATTATTTCTAGTCCATAATATTCTGCAATTGCTTTTGCTAAATCTGAAGAGACTATTGTAGTAATAAACATTCCATTAGAAGGTAAAATATTTTTTTCTTTCATTTGAGATATTCTATATTCTGCAATTAAAAGTGCTGACATATTTCCAGTGTATGGCATATATTCACCTGTTTTTTTGTCTTTAGAAAATATACCTAATCTATCTGCATCTGGATCTGTGGCTAGTACTACATCTGCATCAACTTTTTTAGCTAGTTCTAATGCCAATTTAAATGCCCTTTTTTCTTCTGGATTTGGATAATCTACTGTTGGAAAATTTCCGTCTGGCTCCTTTTGTTCTGGTACAACATAAACATTTTCAAATCCAAGCTCTGTTAATAATCTTTCTGCAATTGTATTCCCTGTTCCATGTAAAGGTGTATAAACAATTTTTAAAGATTTACCTTGCTCTTTTATGATTTCAGGATTTAAAACACAATTTTTCAATGTATTTATGTATGCATCATCCATTTCTTTTCCAATAATATTAAATAGCCCTTTTTCAATCGCTTCTTCTTTGCTTATAGTTTTTATTTCTTTAAAATCTGAAATTGCTCTTACTTTTGCTATTATATCTTTATCTCTAGGAGATATTATTTGTGATCCATCATCCCAGTAAACTTTATATCCGTTATATTTTGGAGGATTATGACTTGCAGTAATCATTATTCCTGCTGTACAATGTAATTGTCTTACTGCAAATGATAGTTCTGGAACAGGTCTTAAATTCTCAAATAGGTAGGTTTTTATTCCATTTGCATTTAATATTAATGCTGTTTGAAGACTAAATTCATCAGACATTCTTCTTGAGTCATAACTAATTGCAACTCCTTTATCTTGAGTTCCTTGTTCTAAAATATAATTTGCTAATCCTTGAGTTGCTTTTCCAACAGTATATTTATTCATTCTGTTTGTTCCAGCTCCTATGACACCTCTTAATCCAGCTGTTCCAAATTCCAATTCCTTGTAGAATCTATCTTCTATTTCTTTTTCATCATTTTTTATTGATTCTAACTCCTTTTTTGTTTCTTCATCAAATTCGCTACTTTCGCACCATCTTTTATATTCTTCTAAATAGTTCATTTATTTTTCCTCTCTTTCTTTATTATAAAAGGTTAAAAGTTTAATTATTAAAATTATACTTTTAACCTCCTTTTTATACATTGTAAAATTTCTTATATAATTCTCTTGCTGTCTCTGGGCTATCTACACCTGTTGCATTTTTAACAGGGGCAAATTCTTCTTCTCTTTTTACTCTTAAAATTGCCATATCGTCTAGTTCTCCAAAAGCATCAAATAAAAATGCTTCAAACTTATACGCATTTGGGCTTGTTGGCACTACTTTATTGCCATCTTTATCAATATATGTAGCTTTTTTAAAAGCTGAATGATAAGGTAGTGGTGTTTTTCCCATTCTTTCTATTGCAGAAATATTAAATAAATTGCATAATATATGTGATTCACCATATACTAATTCTCCGTTTACATCTCTTCTTTCTGCCATTTCTTGTGAAATTTCTGAATATTCAATTACATAAGGTTTACCATTTCTCTTGCAAAATACTCCTACTTTTTCTTGTGGATTTGCCTTAACAATTGATTTTCCTGCTGCAGAAACGTTTTTTTCTATTGCAATTCCCATAAGTATTGGGTCAACCATTTTTACTAAGCAGTTATCAACTCCACCTATAAATACCCATTCAATTCCTAATTCTTTCATTTTATCAGTCATTTTGTTTTTTACAAGTGCTTCAAATATTCCACCATGTCCATTTGCTGCTTGTTTAACTAGTCCATCTTCACCTATTAATATTCTTCCTTCTGTATCAACCATTGGAAGTTCACCTTGTTCAAAAAAGAATATAGTTTTATCTTTTTCATATCCAAAATATTTATTTTTAGCAAAGTACTCTACAGTTTCATCATTATTTTCTTTGCTTGTCATTATAAACCAAGGAATAACTATGCCATATTTTTTACCTTCTTCTCTTAAATAATCACTTAATAACTCAAATAATGATTTATGAGAATCTAATCCAATATCGAATGTTCCCTTTGGTCCTGTATGTCCAAGTCTTGTGCCTTGTCCACCAGCCATAGTTACTGCTGCTAATTTTCCTTCTAAAATTGCTTTTTTACCAATATTCTCAAGATCTTTATAATATCCATTCAACTTTAATTTATCTACATATTCTATTGGTTCTATTTTATCATTTGATAGATCGTTTCCTTTTTTAGTTTTTTTGTATAAGCTATCAATTAAATCAAAATCTATTCCTTGTATTTCGCTTAATAGTTCTTTTTGTTTATTTTCTGGTAATTTTTCATATCCATTTAATAGGTGCATTTGACCATACTTATTTAATTTCCATTTAATTTCATCTAATGATTGTTCCATAAATTTCTTCCTTTCTTTTTAGTTGTTCCTCTATCATATACTATTTAAAATATTTTTTCAATAGTTTTTTTGTAAATTATTTAATACCTTATTATATTCAGCTCTTATTTCTACAATTTTATCTTTAATTTCATCAAAATTATAGCAGTCTACTATTTCAACTGGCTCATTCCCTAATAATTTTTTAATTTCTCTATTTTTATTATCTATAAAATTCTTGCTTCCATTTATAATTACAACCAAATTTTTTCTTGTTTTAATTTGTGAAATGTCACTATTATTCCAGTCTAAATCTAATAATTTTTTATTATTATTAATATTCATTCGAGATATTAAAACTTTCATTGTTTCTTCTAATTTATTTTGAGTAACTATTACGACATTTTTATTTTCTTCAATCTTTTTATTTATATATGGTACTATTGTCATTTCTAAATGAAAATCACTTGCATAAAAGCAACACTTTTTTTCTGTTGTTTCTTCATTTGCAATCATAGCATTTCCTCCTTTTCATGTTTTCCCTTGGATTTGCGTAATATCATGCATTTTGTCTTTTGCTTACTGGTAAATTTTACCATTGTGTTTCAAATATGTCAATAATATTTCAAATAATTTCATCTTGTTTTTTCGACATAAGTATATTTTTTTAAATTTGGTTAATACTTATTTTAAAGAAATAATTTTACAAAAAAGTTTTATTTTTTAAATGGAGGTTTCTTATGAAAAAAATATTAAAATTTATGCAAAATTCCAAAGTAAAATCTGGTATACTTTTATCATTATTATTGGTATTATATATTTTTATATGTGCTAATAATTATGTACAAGTAGTTTCTGCTGACATTTCTAATAGTGTTTTTCGTTTACATGTTATTGCAAATAGTAATAGTAAAGAAGATCAAAACTTAAAATATAAAGTTAGGGATAAATTGTTAGATTATATGAATTCACTATGTATAAATATAAATTCAAAAGAAGAAGCAATTTCACTAGTTCAAGCCCATAAAAAAGAATTTGAAAATATTGCCCTTGAAGTAATACATGAGGAAGGTTTTGATTATTGTGTTAACATTAATATAGGTAATTTTGAATTTCCTACTAAAACATATGGTGATATTTCTTTGCCAGCAGGAATGTATGATGCTCTACGTGTTGAAATCGGAAATGCTTCAGGCCAAAATTGGTGGTGTGTAATGTTTCCTTCTCTTTGTTTTATAGATATAAGTTCTGGAGTAGTAGAAGAAGATTCTAAAGAACTTCTGGAAGATAATTTGTCTGAAGAATCATATACAATAGTATCTGATAATTCAAATGCTATAGTAAAATTTAAGTTTAAAATTTTAGAATTTTTCGGAAAAAGAGATGTTACAACTGCTAAAAATTAACCCTTTTAAACAGTTTAATCCTATCTATTTAAATATTAAACAAAAAAATAGTTGTAAATTTTTAAATTTTATGCTATATTCTTTTATGGTAGAGTGTTATTATACGCTCTATTTATTTATGAATATTAAAATTTACAATTATATTTGCCTTTTGAGTTTCAATAATTATGTATGAAATTCATATTGGTAAAAAGTAAAACTGCCTAATCGGCTTTTATTAACTAAAATTTTTTGGGGGTATACAATTGGAAAAATTATTGATAAAAGGTCCTACAAATTTAAAAGGGGAAGTTACTATAAATGGAGCTAAAAATGCAGCAATTGCTATTTTGCCTGCAACACTTTTAATTAATGGTATATGTACTATTGAAAACGTTCCTAATATCAGTGATGTAAAAATTTCTTGCAAAATTCTTTCTGCATTAGGAGCAAAAATAACATGGATTGATAATAATACTTTAACTATAGATACAACCAATATTACAACTTCTAATGCTCCTTTAGACTTAACAAGTAAATTTAGAGCTTCATACTATTTAATAGGAAGCATGCTTGGTAGAAAGAAATCTATACAAGTTGGTATGCCAGGTGGTTGTAATTTAGGTCCTAGACCTATTGATCAACACATCAAAGGTTTTGAATTGCTTGGTGCTAAAGTAGATGTTTCACAAGGTAAAATTAAAGCAACAGCTGATAAACTTGTTGGTACCTCAATATATATGGACATAGTTTCAGTAGGTGCTACAATTAATGTAATGCTAGCCTCTGTTCTTGCTGAAGGTACTACTACTATTGACAATGCTGCCAAAGAACCTCATATAGTTGATGTTGCGAACTTTTTAAATACAATGGGTGCTGACATTAGAGGTGCTGGAACTGATATGATAAAAATAAATGGAGTTAAGGAATTAAGAGGTAATGCTACATATTCAATTGTTCCGGATCAAATTGAAGCTGGAACATTTATGCTTGCAGCCGTAGCATCTCATGGTGATATATTAATAAAAAATTGTATTACAAAACACCTAGAATCTTTAACGGCTAAAATAATAGAGATGGGTGGAAAAGTTGAAGATAATGGTGATAGCATAAGAGTTTGGTGTAATTCTAGACCTTCTAAGGCTAATATAAAAACACTTCCTTACCCTGGTTTTCCTACTGATTTACAACCACAAATAGGTGTAGTTCTTTCTATAGCTAATGGCAACAGTACTATTAATGAAAGTATCTGGGAATCGAGATTCCAATATACAAATGAGCTTAATAAAATGGGTGCAAAAATTACTGCTCAAGGAAAAAATGCCTTTTTTGAAGGTGTAGATAAATTGGTCGGAGCACCTGTTTATTCAAGTGACTTAAGAGCTGGAGCTGCACTTATAATAGCTGGTATTATTGCAGAAGGTCAAACTGAAATATATAATCTAGATCACATTGATAGAGGTTATGAAAAAATCGAAGAAAAATTCAGAAAATTAGGTGCTGATATAAAGAGAGTTTCTGAATAAAAAATTATTTTTAATCACTTAATTTTTTATTAATAAATATATACTAAATGAGTGAGATTAGAAAGAGTAATAAAATGTTAAATTTTTGTAGTTTATATAGTGGTAGCAGTGGAAATAGCTTGTTTATACAATCTGATAACTCTAAAATATTAATAGATTGTGGTGTAAGTAGTAAAAAAATAGAAAAGGCATTAAGCTCCATAGAAATTGATGCTTCTTCTATTGATGCTATTTTGGTAACACATGAACACTCTGACCATGTTAAAGGTCTAGCAACTTTTTCATCTAAATTTGATATTCCTGTTTTTTCAACTATACAGACTTTTGATAACATGGAGAAAATAACATCTAAAATTAAAAATAATAATTTAAAATATTTTAAAATAGATGAAAAATTTTGTATTGGTGATTTAGAGATTTTACCTTTTTCAATTCCACATGATGCAGCTAATCCTTGTGGTTTCAACATTTTTAGTAAAGATAAAAAAATTAGTATTGCAACAGATATTGGACATATGAATTATTCAATTTTAAAAAAATTAGAAGGTAGCTCTTTCTTACTTTTAGAATCAAATTATGATACAGAAGTTTTAAAGTGTTGCTCATACCCTTTTAGTTTAAAATCTAGAATTTCTGGTCCCACTGGCCACTTATCTAATGATATGGCAAGTAAAACTATTACATATTTATTAAAAAACGGATTACATAATGCTATGCTTGGCCATTTGAGCAAGGAAAGCAATTTACCTGAACTTGCTTATCGTACTACTGTTAATGAAATTTTAGATAATGGTATTGATGAAAACACTTTTAATATTAGTGTTGCAAGTAGAGATTTTCCAGGAAAATTAATAACAGTTTAATTTTTTATGCATGTTTTTTTTACATGCTTTTTTTATTATATATTAAAACTGATAAAAAAATTTTTGACCAAAAAAATTATTATGTATAATTAATATTTAATTGTAGGAAAAATAATCATATGAATAAAATAATATTTATAATGGGGGCAAATATTTTTTATTTAATTTTTATATGGGGTATGTTTTTTATTAATTTTGGGGGTTAATTTAGAATTTAATTATTTTTCCTACAAGATTAATAACTATTTAAATATTTTTGAAATTAATTATATTTTGGATTTTATAAATATGAAAATTGAATTTAAATATGTTTAAATTTTATATAAATTATTAACTGTTTAAATTTTACATCGCTTGTAGCCAAATGTCAAGAAAAACTTTACGACAAAATTCGACATTATACTACAATTTAATAATTATTTAAAATATTAAATTGTCAATAATTGTTGACCTTACAGATAATTTATGATATATTGATATTAGATTTATTTATAGTTTAGCATTAAGGAGGATTATTATGAAAGCAACTGGAATTGTAAGAAAGGTTGATGAATTAGGAAGAATCGTTATTCCTATAGAACTTAGGAATAAGTTAGATATAGCTATAAAAGACCCAATTGAAATATTTGTAGAGGGTTCTTCAATAATTCTAAAAAAATACGAACCAAATTGTATTTTTTGTGGAAGTTCAAAAGAACTAACTTCATATAAAGATAAATTAATATGTTCAAAATGTTTAGTTAAGTTATCTAACTTATCAAAATAATCTTTATAATTTAATATTCTATTAAAAATAGGAGATAGATTTTTTATGTCTATTTCCTATTTTTTTGTTTTCTTGTAACTTTGAAAACATTATTTTATTTATTGGAATAATTTTAAAACTCTTCAACTTTTCCATTATCTGTAATACCAATAACTATTGTATTTTTATTTTCCTATAAACATTTTATAAATTTCATTTTTATTGGTTTTTCTTTCTTTTGCTATTTTTTTTATTATTTCATTTTTTGTAAGTCCTTGATTTTCATACAAAGCATATTGTTCCTCAATAGTAAGGTTTGTATCTATTTTTTCTTCTTTTTTTTTTTCCGCTTCTATTATTAAAATCATTTCTCCTTTTAAGTTTTCCGCTTCTTTAATTAATTCTTCAATTGGTTTCCTTATAAATTCTTCATGTATTTTAGTTAATTCCCTAGCTAATACAGTTTTTCTATCTCCAATATAATCTTTCAAATCTTTAAGTGTAGTCTTCATTTTATGAGGTGCTTCATATAAAATAATTGTTTTATTACTCTTTTTTATTTCTTCTAGCTTTTCTTTCCTTAATTTTTTATTTAGAGGCAAAAAACCTAAAAAGCAAAATTCCTTAGTTTCTAATCCAGAACAAATTAGAGCACTTATCAATGCACATGCTCCTGGAATTGGTATTACCTCTATTTTCTCTTCAATGGCTTTTTTTATAACCTCTTCTCCTGGGTCTGAAATGCCTGGCGTACCTGCATCAGATACTAACCCGATGTTTTGTCCTTCTTTTAGTTTTTCTATTAAATAATTAGACTTTGTTTCTTCATTATGTCTATGATAACTAATTAAATGTTTTGAAATTTGATAGTAATTTAATAATTTTAAAGTTTGTCTAGTATCTTCAGCTGCTATAATATCCACTTCTTTTAATATTCTTAAGGCTCTTAATGTTATATCTTCTAAATTTCCTATTGGTGTTGAAATAATATATAATTTCCCTTTCATTAATAATTCCCTTCTATAATTTATATAATAATATACCTGCACATTTTTTATGTACACACATATTATATAATAATTTTTAGTATTTTGCAAAATATAGGGAGATGATTATAATGAATGGCAACCATCAAAAAAACTCTAACTATAATAATATAGACTTTTCTAACTATGACCATTTAAATAATTTATTCCGCTCTAATTTTCCAGTAAAAAAAGAAAAGAAAAAAAACACTTTTAAATCTTTAAAAAATAATACCATTTCTTCTCTTAATGATGTTGAATATTTTCTAAACAAATTACAACACACTATTCGTTATATCAAATTATTTAAATTATTAAAATAAATTGTCGTCAAAATCTATAGCTTTGTATAAATTACCAGCAACATTTTGGCGACGATTTATATAGGTTAAATTTATTTAATATAATTAATAATTATATTTTAGTTGTATACTCTTCTGACAATTTAGAATTCTCTTCTCCTTCGACTAAAAATCTTATAGATGTTACTTCTGTCAATTCTGCTAATGTTTGATATATGCTATTAATCATATTATTTTTTAAAGTTTCATCATCTCCAAAATTTAAAATCTCCTTAGAGAAGTTTATTATTACACATCCTGCTTCTATTCCAGCATCATAAATAATTGTTCCTTCTGGAATTATCCTTTCTAGATTTTCATTTTTAGGTCCTTCAAGTAATAATTCTACCAATTTTTTATACGGATTGCTTGATAAAGTTTTTGCATCTATTGCCCTTGCTTCTGCCATTATTTCTTTAGATTCTTTGTTTAGAAAATATAAATTTACAATTGTTTCTCTGTACTGTTCTTCACTTATTTCTTCTTGTGGAGTATAGTCTTGATACTCTTCATCTACTTTTTCTTCATTATTATTAAAATATGATAATACAAAATAACCTCCTAATACAATTGCTAAAAGAAGTACAAAAAAAATTATTCCTATCTTAGATTTCTTCACATTTCTCATTCCTTTCATTATAAATTAATTAGCATTTAAGCTTGCTCTACTTTAGTTTAATAGTATTTATCTCCTGTCCATTTTAGAACTTTAATTAAATTATTTTTAATTATAAAATAGAACTTTTCCTTTTACACCTTCCGTTGACAAAATCTCATTTTAAGTATAAAATATCTATTACGAAAGGGAATGTAAACTTAAATTATAGAGGAGATTTGATATGGAAAAAAATACGTTAAATACTTTACATGTGGGGCTTGATGTAGGCTCAACAACTGTAAAAATCATAGTAATGGATGAAAATAAAAATATAATTTATAAAAATTATCAAAGACATTTTTCTGATACAAAAAATACAGTTTGTAATGTATTAGAGAACTTATGTGAAAAATATCCTAATAATAATTTTACCATTGCACTAACAGGTTCTGGAGCTATGTCAGCAGCAAAATTTTTAAAAGTAAATTTTATTCAAGAAGTTGTTGCTTGTAAACGTGCGGTAAAAAAATATATACCTCAAACTGATGTAGTTATCGAACTTGGTGGAGAAGACGCAAAAATTATTTATTTTGATAAATCAATTGAACAACGTATGAATGGTACTTGCGCAGGAGGAACTGGTGCATTTATTGATCAAATGGCATCACTTTTAAACACTGATACACAAGGTCTAAATGATTTAGCAAAAAACCATAATATGATTTATCCTATTGCTTCTCGTTGTGGAGTATTTGCAAAAACTGATATTCAGCCTTTAATAAATGAAGGTGCCGCAAAAGAAGATATTGCTGCCTCAATATTTCAAGCAGTAGTAAATCAAACAATAAGTGGGCTTGCATGTGGAAGACCAATCAGAGGAAAAGTTGCCTTTTTAGGAGGTCCACTTACATATCTTCCTGAGCTTAGAAATAGATTTGTTGAAACATTACATTTAAAAGATGATGAAATAATTGTTCCTGAGGAACCACATCTTTTAGTTGCAGCTGGAGCAGCTCTTGATTCCTTAAAAGCCGAAACCATAACCGTTTCTGAGTTAAGGCAAAAAATAAATGATTTAAAAAATTCACATGATAATACTACTCGCCCAATTGAACCATTATTCAAAAATGAAGATGAATATAATGA
Source organism: uncultured Clostridia bacterium (assembly GCA_944393315.1). GTDB lineage: Bacteria > Bacillota > Clostridia > TANB77 > CAG-508 > CAG-269. Next base: position 4,690 of record CALXZT010000008.1, on the reverse strand, counting down.
ATTTAAAAACAGACATGACAAAACAAAGGTCATAAAAGGCAACTTGTTAAACTTCAATGGAGATTGCTTCTTAGGAATTGATGCTGGTTCAACAACAACCAAATTAGTATTAATTGACAATAATGGAGCTATTCTTTATTCATTATATGGAAGTAATGAGGGCAACCCTTTAAATAGTGTTATGAAAATGTTAGAAAAGCTTTATTCTGCTTTACCAAAGACAGCAACTCTTAGGTATAGTGGGGTTACTGGTTATGGAGAAAAACTAATTCAAACAGCTTTAAATGTAGATTTAAGTGAAATAGAAACAATTGCACATTATACTGCTGCCAAAAAATTTGACCCAGAAGTTACAAGTATTGTAGATATTGGTGGGCAAGATATGAAATATATCAGACTAAAAAATGGAGCTATTGATAATATAATGCTCAATGAAGCCTGTTCTTCAGGTTGTGGTTCATTTATTGAAACCTTTGCAAAAAGTCTAAACTTATCAATTTCTGAATTTGTAAAACAAGCTTTAGAATCAAAAACACCTGTTGATTTAGGCTCAAGATGTACTGTATTTATGAATTCAAAAATTAAGCAAGCTCAAAAAGAAGGCTATAGTGTTGGAGATATTTCAAGTGGTCTTTCATATTCAGTAATTAAAAATGCTATTCAAAAAGTAATGAAAATTAGAGATGTTGAAACACTAGGTAATCACATAGTTGTGCAAGGTGGTACATTTTATAATGATGCTGTTTTACGAGCCTTTGAAAAAATCGTTGGTAAAAATGTAACAAGACCTGATATTGCAGGACTTATGGGAGCATATGGAATGGCTCTACTTGCTAAAGAACAATTCGAAACAAATCTAGATATGGAATACAAATCAACAATTGCAACTCTCGACGATTTAAAACATTTAAATATCGAAATATCACATACAAGATGTAATGGTTGTGAAAACCATTGTAAATTAACCATAAATAAATTTGGAAATGGTAAAAGATATATTTCTGGAAACCGTTGCGAAAAAGGAAGTGGTTCAATCACTTTAAATTCTGGGCTTCCAAATTTAATTCAATACAAATATAAAAGAATATTTGATTACAAGCCATTAGACGAACAATATGCTATTAGAGGAACTATTGGTATCCCTAGGGTTTTAAACATGTATGAAGATTATCCATTCTGGTTTACTTTCTTAACAGAATTAGGATTTAGAGTTATATTATCAGAAAAGAGTACTCGAAAAACTTATGAACGTGGTATGGAATCAATGCCTTCTGAATCAGTATGTTATCCTGCAAAATTATCACATGGTCATATTGAAGATTTATTAGAAAAAGGTATTAAAACAATATTTTATCCTTGTATGCCATATTCTAGAAAAGAATATGAAAAAGCAGATAATAAATATAATTGTCCAATTGTAATATCTTATTCAGAAGTATTAAAAAATAATGTTGAAGGCTTAAAAGCTCCTGATGTAAAATTTATTAATCCTTTTTTACCTTTTGACCGTGAAAATTTAGTTAAAAAAGTAATGGAATTAGAAGAATTTAAAGAATATAATTTCACTAAGCAAGAGCTTTTAGAAGCTGCTACAAAGGCAGAACAAGAATATCAAAAATGCAAAACTGATATCCGTACAAAAGGTCAGGAAACAGTAAGATATATTGAAGAAAACAATTTAAAAGGAATTGTTTTAGCCGGAAGACCTTATCATGTTGATCCAGAAATTAACCATGGAATAGATACATTAATTACTTCTTTAGGTTTATGTGTTTTAACAGAAGATAGTGTTTCAAACTTAACTGAAGCTAAACGTCCTCTAAGAGTTGTAGACCAATGGGTATTCCACTCAAGGCTTTATGCAGCAGCTGATTTTGTTGGAAAACATGACAATTTAGAATTAGTCCAATTAAATTCTTTTGGCTGTGGTGTTGATGCTGTAACAACAGATCAAGTAGAAGAAATTCTATCAAGTTATAATAAAATGTATACATTAATAAAAATAGATGAAGTAAATAATTTAGGAGCTGTAAGAATTCGTATACGTTCATTAATTGCAAGTATGAATAAGCGTCTTAATGAAAAGCAAGAAAAAGCTTCAGGTGATTACGGAATAAATAAAAAAGTCTTTACTAAACAAATGAGAAAAGATTATACAATCTTGATTCCACAAATGGCGCCGGTACATTTTGAATTATTAGAAAGTGCTGTTAATGCTTGCGGATACAATGCTGTATTACTTCGCGATTGTACTCCACACACTGTTGAAGTAGGTTTAAAATATGTAAATAATGATGCTTGTTATCCTTCTATATTAGTAACAGGACAAATGATAGAAGCATTACAGTCAGGAAAATATGACTTAAATAAAACAGCCTTAATAATGTCTCAAACAGGTGGTGGATGTAGAGCTACAAACTACATAGGATTTATTAGGAAAGCTTTAAAAGACGCTGGTTTTGAAAATATTCCTGTAATATCATTTAATGTTGTAGGAATGGAAAAAATGCCTGGATTTAAGCTTAGCCCTAGTCTTTTAGAGAAACTTGTCAAAGCTGTTGTATATGGTGACTTACTACAAAAAATGCTTACAAAAAATAGAGCATATGAAATAAACAAAGGTGAAACACAAAAATTATATGATGAATGGATGCTTAGATGTAGAGGCTTTGTAGCAAAATCATCAAATAAAGAATTTAAACAAAGTATCTATGATATAGTAGAAGCATTTGAAAAAATCGAATTAGATACAAGTATTAAAAAACCTAAAGTTGGAATTGTTGGAGAAGTATTAATTAAATATCATCCTTTTGGAAATAATTTTGTTGCAGACCTACTAGAAAAAGAAGGGGCAGAAGTTGTACTTCCTGACTTTATGGGATTTGTTAAATTTATGGCAACACATAAAATTACATTTAACACTTTATTAAATACAAATAAGACTTCTTCAAAGGTTTGTAAATTAATTATTAAATTGATTGATGTTCTTGAGAAAGATACTCGTGCAGCACTTGCAAGTTCAAAAAAGAATTATTTACCACCATGTGATATTTGGCATTTAGAGGATAAAGTAAAAGATGTTCTATCTATTGGAAATCAAACTGGTGAAGGATGGTTCTTAACAGCTGAAATGATAGAATATATTGAAAATGGTATTCCTAATATTGTTTGTGTACAGCCTTTTGCTTGTCTACCAAACCATGTTGTTGGTAAAGGTGTAATAAAAACTATTAGAGAAAAATATCCTTTTGCAAACATTTCACCTGTTGATTATGATCCAGGAGCTAGTGAATCAAATCAAGCAAATAGAATAAAACTAATGATGTCTGTTGCTAAAGATAACTTAGAATTACAACAAAAAGAAAAATTTGCATTAGAATATGAAAATTCAGAACATATCAAAAATAATCAAAATAAAACTGCTATAAAAAATTAATTCCAATTTTAAAAGAGGATATTTTTGCAATTGAAATTATATCCTCTTTTTATTATTTTAATAATTCATTTAATCCTATAAAAATAGTATTAAATCATGCTTAAAAATTGATACAAAATACCATTTTTATTCTTTATTTAAAAATCTTATTTCTTCAATTTGTTTTTTAGTTTTTTCGTATCCTAAATTATATAAGAAATCGATTTTATTTGAATCTAATAACGATATTTTCTCAGTTTTTATTTTCAATAAATAATCTACTCCGTCTAATTCATAATTTGCTAATTCATGCTCCATAATTTCAAGTGATGCCATAATTATATCTATTATATTTTTTTCACATTTACCCTCTTTTTCATAAGTTTCAAAAGATACACACAATACTTTATCTGCCCCACATTCTTTTAGCTCTTTCCAAGGTGTATTTTCCCTAATGCCTCCGTCAATTAATTTTGTGCTTTTAAATTTAGTTGGCACAAATACTCCTGGAAAACTGCAACTTGCTCTTACCGATTTTCCAACATCAATATCATAAATATATTTTATATTATCAGATATTTTTCTATAATTTTTTTTATTTTTTATTTTATTAATTCCATCTGAACAAAAATAATAAATTTTTCCATCATAAACATCAACTGCTGGAATAATTAAATTATTTTTTATTTGATTAATGTTTTTTATTTTATTTTTTTCACAATATTTATTTATTAATTTTTCTATTTTTTCTCCAGAATTAAATCCTTCAATTAATAATTTTTTATTTTTAATTAAATATTTAATTATATTTATTATATTTTTAAAATCAAAATATTTTATTTCTTTGCAATATTTTTTAAATATATCATAAATCTCATCAGCGTTGTATCCGCAAGCATATAAAGCTGCTATAATGCTTCCTGATGAAGTTCCAGATATAAAATCGAATTTTATTTTTTCCTCCTCTAAAGCTTTAATTACTCCTATGTGGGCAGCACCTTTTACTCCACCTCCTGATAATACTAATCCTAAACTCATAAAAATCACCTAATATATTTTATTTGAAAATATTTATTAGGTGATTTTTATTTTATTTTTATTTTATTTTTTTAAATTTTTTTATTTATTTTATTTTTAATTTTTATTTTTAATTTTTATTTTTTATTTTTATTTTTTATTTTTTTATTTTTATTTTTTTATTTTTTTATTTTTATTTTTTTATTTTTATTTTTTTATTTTTATTTTTTTATTTTTATTTTTTATTTATTTTATTTT
>CALXZT010000007.1 GCA_944393315.1 uncultured Clostridia bacterium | reverse complement strand
AGATTACACCAGTAAATAAAATTATTATATATTGGAAATTTAGGAAGTTTTCCATTATATCTTAAATTAGCTTTTTCCTTAGTCCATTCAGAAAACTGAATAGCATCAGAATTATTGATACTTTTTAATAAATTCTCAGTTTCTTCAATATTATTGTGAATTTCATCATCCATAATCTCACCTCGCTCTTAAAAGTATAACATATTACAAATTATAAGTAAACAAAAGTTTGCACATTTTGCAAATTATTTTCCAATTTTAATTAGAATATAATTATATGTATGTTTAACACATAAAAAGTTAAGATTTTACAGGGTAATTTCATAAAATATTACAAAATTGTAATATTTTATGAAATTACCCTGGAAAAAACTAAAAAGGTATTGACAAAAAGCCTAAAAAACATTATAATAAATTTCGTCGACAAACAAGTTTGACGAATTTTATATTTTGGGTAGATGGCCGAGTGGCTAAAGGCGGCAGACTGTAAATCTGTTCTCATTTGAGTACGATGGTTCGAATCCATCTCTGCCCACCAAAAAATTAAAACGTCGAACTATTAAGTTTGGCGATTTTTTTGTTTTTCTAGTTAGTGTAAATGCAAAAATAGAACTGATTCTTAAGCAGTGTTAATTACATTATTTGTGGAAAAAACAAATTCATATTGAACTTTACAGAGTACGGAAAAAGAATTGAAAACAACTTGAAAAAATAAAAAAATTCAAAAAACAGTAAAATAGCAAAAAACAATTGACAAACACAAACAAAAGTTTTAAAATAATTTTAGGTGAAAATATGGAACGTCAAATATTACACATAGATGTAAACAATGCTTTTCTAAGTTGGACGGCAGTTGAAATGCTAAAAGAGGGACAAAAAATAGACATAAGAACAATTCCATCAGTAATAGGTGGAGATGAAACAAGACGAGCAGGAATAGTTTTAGCAAAAAGTATGAAGGCTAAGCAATTTGGAATTGTTACAGGAGAAACAATATATCAGGCCAAAAGAAAGTGCCCCCAACTACAGGTATTTCAAGGTAAATATAAAAAGTATAAAGAATATTCGGATAAATTATATAATCTATTACTAGAATATACTGATAAAATAGAAAGATATAGTATTGATGAATGTTTTTTAGACATGACAGACTATTTAATGAACCAAAAATTAATAGATAAAGCATATGAAATCAAAAGAAGAGTAAAAGAGCAATTAGGTTTTACGGTTAATATTGGTATATCAAGCAATAAATTACTAGCTAAAATGGCATCAGACTTTAAAAAGCCAGATATGGTACACACATTATATCCAAGTGAAATCCCAACTAAAATGTGGAATTTGCCAGTATCTGAACTGTTCATGCTTGGACGTAAGACTGTTCCTAAATTACAAGCAATGAGAATAAAAACAATTGGAGACTTAGCAAAAACCGAACAAATAAAATTAATAAAAAAATTTGGAAAGCACGGAAATTTAATTTGGCAATATGCAAATGGTATAGACAACTCTGAAGTAAGCTATAAACAAGAAAAGCCAAAAGGAATTGGAAACTCTACAACTCTTCCGATGGACATATCAGAAATAGAGAAAATAGAAGAAGTTCTATTAGCATTAACAGAACATGTAGCATATAGATTAAGAAAAAATGGAATGCTTGCAAATGTGGTAACTGTTCAATTAAGAACAAGTGATTTTAAAGACTTTACACATCAAGGAAGACTAAAAGTAGCAACATGTAGTACAAAAATAATTTACGAAAAAGCAAAAAGTTTGTTAGAGGAAATGTTAAAAGAAAAAAAGAGAATAAGATTAGTTGGAGTTCGAGTAGACAATCTAGTAGAAAAAGACGAAATGCAAATCTCACTATTTAACACCGAAAAAACAGAAAAATTAGAAAAGTTGGACAATATATTAGACTCATTAAATAAAAAATATGGTTATAATTCAGTAACAAGAGCTGGAAAAATGAAGATCCATAAAATTGTAAAATTAAAAGAAGAATAAAATTATTATAAAAAAACATGGAAAAATTACTAACAACTAAGTGATATTACTCTATTTTTGATTCAAGAAATATGAAAAATATCCTTTAAATATATACTTATGTAATTAGGATTTCTACCATATTTAGGAGGATTAATATGTTTAGGAATAACAATTTATGTTAGAATTAGTCTTGCTAAAGCTTTTGGCAAAGGCACTGGATTTACAGTAGGTTTAATATTACTTAATACAATATTTATGCTGATTTTAGCATTTGGAGATTCAGAATATCAATTAAAAGAAAAAAGAGAAGGATAATATTAAAGAGCAATAAAATGAAAAAGGCATTTTGAAGTGGAAATCGTTTGATTTACTTCAATGCCTTTTTTTATAGATAAAATTTTAAAGTTTAACATTCTTTTACATACAATTTTTACGAAAACATAAAAAATACCAAAAGTTAAAAAAACTATAAATATTGCTATTTTGATGTTTTTGTTATATAATATAAAAATCAAAATAAAATACGAAAGGAAAGATTAACATGGGTTTTTTTGAAAAATTAAAGCAAGGATTAAGTAAAACAAAAACATCATTTGATGAAAAAATAAATAGTGTATTTAGTAGTTTTAGGAAAGTAGATGAAGACTTCTTAGAAGAATTAGAAGAGGCACTAATATTATCAGACATAGGAATAGAAACCTCAGAAAAAATAATTGCAAGCCTAAGGGAAAGAATAAAAAAACAAAAAATAGAAGACGAAGAAGAAGTAAAAAATGTATTAAGAGAAATAATGAAAGAAATTTTAAATGTAGCAGACCCTAAATTAAATTTAGAGACAAAGCCATCAGTAATACTAGTAATAGGAGTAAATGGAGTAGGAAAAACCACATCAATTGGGAAAATAGCAGCAAAGCTAACACATGATGGGAAAAAAGTGGTAATTGCTGCAGCAGATACTTTTAGAGCAGCTGCAGTAGAGCAACTTGAAATTTGGGCAAAAAGAAGTGGTGCTGAGATTGTAAAACGCGAAGAAGGTATAGACCCAGCCTCAGTAGTATATGATGCAATATCAAGAACAAAAGAAATTGGAGCAGATGTACTAATTTGTGATACAGCAGGAAGATTGCACAACAAAAAATATTTAATGGATGAATTGAACAAAATTCAAAAAGTCATAAATAAAGAGATGGAAGAAGCTTCAAAAGAGGTACTTTTAGTAATAGATGGAACAACTGGGCAAAATGCTATTTCACAGGTAAAGGCCTTTAAAGAGGAAGCAGACATAACAGGGTTAATATTAACCAAATTAGATGGAACAGCAAAAGGTGGAGTAGTAATAGGAATTGTTGAAGAAAATAAAATTCCAGTAAAATTTGTGGGGGTTGGAGAACAAATAGATGATATGGAAATCTTTAATCCAGATGATTTTGTAAAGGCAATAATATAAACTACTAAAACTTAAAATAGATATAGAAAGAAGTGAAAAAATGAAGTTAAAAGAAATAGTTAAAAATAAAAATCTAAAGGCAATATTAGTAATAATTTTTATATTAGTGTTTTCATTAACAACATTTGTGTCATTAAGAGGAAGTTACTTAGAATATAAGGAATTAGGAGAAAATTACATAGAAATATTTTATACAAATTTAAGATATAAATATATTATAATGGCAATAAACTTTGTGGTATTATTTATATTAATATATTTCACTAATAGAGGAATCAAAAAAGGTTTAAAACCATTTCTTGAGCAAGACAAAGTTGATATGCCAAAGCTTCCTAATAAATCAATAGCTCTTATAATTGCAGCAATAGTAAGTGTAATATTTTCAAACCAAATATTACAAAAAATTTTAACAGCAACAAGTAACACTACTTTTGAACTATCAGATCCTATTTTTAATTTAGACATATCATATTATTTATTCATGAAGCCAGTTATAGAGTTTTTTATATGGTATTTTATTGCTTTAATTATAGGAATTACTGCATACATGTCAGTTTATTATGTAATAGTGTTTAATGTATACTGTAAAGGAGTAGATAGGGAATTATTAAAAAAGAGTCTATTTTTGAAAAAATTATTTAGAAATGTAATAATATTAGTTATTGCAATAGCATTATTAAATTTGATACAATCACAAAATATTATTTTAGAAAAATTTTTAACTTTAAATAATTCCACTGAGACTGAACTTATAGGAGCAGGATTTATTGAATCAACAATTAAATTGCTAGGTGAAATAATATACTCAATATTGCTTGTAGTTGTGGCATTTTTAACAGTAAAATATTTTAAAAAAGCACAATCACGAAAAGTGATAATTACTTTAGCAACTATACCAATATATTTTATAGCATTATTTTTTGTAGTACTATTAGTTGATATTATATATGTTAATCCAAATGAGTTAGATATAGAAAAAGACTATATTGCTAAAAATATAGAGTTTACGCAAAAAGCTTACAATATTGCTGCAGAAGAGGTGAATTTAGATTATTCAGGAACAATATCTTCTCAGGAGGCAGAAGAAAATGAATCAGTAATAAATAACATACCAATAGTGAGTGAGCAAATGGTAGTAAATACATTGCAAGATACTCAAACAGAAAAAGGATATTATAGTTATACAAATGCAACAATTTCTAGATACCAAATAAATGGAAATGAAGAAATAGTATATTTATCACCCAGAGAAATTGCCAATTTAGGTACAACATATAATTATAAAACTTATGAATATACACATGGATATGGACAAATTGTTACATCAGCAACAGAAGTTACCGAGCAAGGAACAGTTAAATATTTGCAAAAAGATATTTCAGGAAGTGACAACATATTAAATATATCACAGCCTCGTATATATTTTGGAATGGAAACTAATGACACAATTGTAATAAATTCAAGAGACAAAAAAGAATATGACTATACAGACAGCCAAGGAAACGAAATTGTGTACACATATACAGGACAGGCTGGACTAGATTTGAATTTTGTAGATAGGCTAATTTTAGCAGCAAAAGAAGGAGACTTGAAACTTGCATTATCCGCAGCAGTAACTGATGAGAGTAAAATATTAATAAATAGAAATATTCGTGAAAGAGCCAAAAAGGCATTACCATACCTAATGTATGATGAGGAGCCATATACTGTAGTAGATAATAATGGAGATATCTACTGGGTATTAGATGCTTATACGACGTCAGACCAATATCCTTATTCTACATATACCAAGATAGAATATGAAGGACAAGAGAGAAAAATCAATTACATTAGAAATTCTGTAAAGGTAATAATAAATGCATATGATGGAACTATGAAATTTTATATAACAGATAAATATGATCCAATTGCTATGGCATATAGAAAGCTATATCCAAGCTTGTTTGAGGATATTAATGCTGAAATTCCTGAGGATATATCTAGCAAATTTGTTTATAAAGAATTCATATATAATGTACAAGCCAAAATACTTGAAGTTTATCATAATGTAAAGCCAGAAGTATTATATAGAGAAAATGACATTTGGCAATTTGCAACATATAATACAACCCAAACAAATAAAGTAGTAGGCACTACACTTGAATCTTACTATACAATGCTTAAAACAACTAATAGTGATAGTGAAGAATTTGGATTGGTTCAAATGTATACTAAAGACAGCAAATCTAACATAATTGCATTTTTAGTAGGTAATACAAATAAAACTGAACAAAAATTAACGTTATATAAATTTTCATCAGATAGTAATATATTAGGGCCTACACAATTAGATAATCAAATAGAACAAGATGATGTTATATCAGAAGAAATTAAAGAGTTAAATGTGACTGGTGCAAAGATAACAAAGAAAATTATAATTGTCCCAATAAATAATACTTTACTATATGTTGAACCAATTTATCAAACAATAGTAAATGAATCAAATGTTCCAATTTTAAAAAAAGTAATTGTAGCATCAGGAACAAAAATGGCAATAGGAGATAATTTACAAAAAGCACTATCAAGCTTGCTTTCACAAGATGCATTAAATATTGAAATAAATACAACAGATGATATAGAAGACATAATTCAATCAATTATTCAAGCTAATAAAAATTTATCAGAATCAACAGTAAGCAATAATTGGGAGATGGTAGGTAGTGATGTAAAAGAGTTGCAGACATTAATTAATTCATTAGAAAAATTGTTAGAGGAACAGGAAAAGGAAGAAGAGTCTAAACAGAAAAATGATGTAACTCAAGAAAATCAAGACATGCAAGAGAATAATCAAAATATAAATGAAAATACACCGATAAATGAATAAAATTTTAAAAAAAATCCACTCTAAATAAAAGGTGGATTTTTTATGGTATATGAGTATATATTCATATGTTACTTGTTCAGAAAGAGGTGAAGTTTTATGTTTTGGAAAACAGGCAAAAATCAAAGAATAAATTTTTTACAAAGAAGTATAGATAAACTTATCACGATGTTAGAAAACATGAATCTTCATGATTTAAAGTACGTATTAGGGAGCAAAAAAGAGATTATAACAAGAAATTTATTGGCAGGCATTGCAAGAGGAATAGGAGGAGGAATAGGCTTTACAATAATAACTGCAATTATAATTTATTTTTTGCAAAAAATAGTAAGATTGAATATACCTATAATTGGACAGTATATAAACGATATTATAGAAATTGTTCAAAAGACAAAATAAAAAGGTTGGAAAAGAGAATAATTCCTTTTCCAACTCATGTAACTTTATTTTTCTAATTTATGAAATACCTTTTTACCTTTTTTGATAATTGCATAACCTTCTTTAAAATCACTTTCGTTTAAAACATAGGAAATATCTGAAATTTTATTATCATTTAAAGTAATGCCACCTTGAGATACTAATGTCCTTGCTTGACCCTTTGAAGGAGCAATTCCTGTTAAAACAATTGCATCAATTATTGAAATATATGGATTTTCTAATTTTGTAGTAGGCATACTTTTTAAATCTCCTTGCCCACCAAATAAAGCGTTAGAAGCATTTGTAGCTTTAATTGCTTCTTCCTCACCGTGTATAAGTTTTGTTATTTCATATGCTGCAATTTTTTTGGCTTCATTTATTTGCTCGTCTTTTAAAGAAGATAATCTATTAATTTCTTCCATTGGAAGATGAGTAAGTAGGCATAATACATTTTTAACATCATTATCCCCAATATTTCTCCAATATTGATAAAATTCATAAGGTGAGGTTTTATTACTATCAAGCCATAAAGCACCTCTTTCAGTTTTTCCCATTTTTTTACCTTCTGAGTTTGTAAGGAGTTTAAAGGTTAAACCATAAGAATCATTTTTACCAATTTTTCTAATAAGCTCAACTCCACCAATTATGTTAGACCATTGATCATTTCCACCAATTTCTAATTTACATCCATATGTATTATACAAATGTAAAAAGTCATAAGATTGCATTAGCATATAACCCATTTCAAAAAATGTCAGACCTGATTCTAATCTATTTTTATAACATTCAGCAGCTAACATTTTGTTAATAGAAAATAAGCTACCAATTTCACGCATGAAATCAATATATTTTAAATCTAAAAGCCAATCAGCATTGTTTACTATAATAGCAGCATTTTCTCCTTCAAAACTTAAAAATTTAGCAATTTGCTTTTTTATACATTCAACATTATGCAAAAGCTCTTCTTGAGTTAACATTTTACGCATATCTGTTTTACCAGATGGATCACCTATTATTGCTGTACCACCACCAACTAAAATGATTGGTTTATGCCCACATTTTTGCATATGAGAAGCAACCATTAGTGAAATAAAATGACCAACATGTAGACTATCAGCAGTTGGATCAATTCCTATGTAAAAAGGAATATGCTCTGTTTCAAATAATTCTTGCATTTCTTTAGGATGTGTAAGTTGTTCAATATAACCACGTTCTCGTAAAATATCTAGTACATTCATTAAAAATTCCTCCAATTAATAAGTTAATAATAATTGTAAAGTCTAGTTTCTTTTATTTTATAATTATTAATTAAGTGTAATACCATTGTTTCCAACAGAAAGTTCTGCTTCTTCAGATTTATAATTAATTCCTTCTAAATTTATAAATCTATTTATATTTTTAATTGATATACCTGTTCCAACAGACATAGCTTCTAATGAAGAAAGACCATTTTCTTCTATATAATTTTTAAAAGTAGATAATTCTAAATTATCTTTAGGAGAACACTTTGGACAAATGTCCCCATCAGTTGCAAAAAAACCGCCACAACGATTACATTTCTTAAATTCCATAATTAATTCCTCCAATCAAAATTGATAAGCCTATTTTAGCAAATAAACATATTTTTTTCGCAATTTTTTACTATTATAAATTTTAAACATAAACTTATAATATGTAGAATTGTATCATAAAATGTCAAAAATATAAAGTATTTTTTGTATATTTTTAGTAAAAAAAAACAATAGGATAAAAGGAGTAACCTTTTTCCTATTGTTTTTTCATCTTAGGTTTAGATATAAGAGAAGCAATATAGCCAAAGAAAATAGCAGCTGCAATTCCACCAGCAGCATTTTTTACTCCACCAATAAATGCTCCAAGTAGTCCATATTGTTTAACACCTTCAATAGCACCTTTAGAAAGATTATATCCAAAACCTGTTAAAGGAACAGTGGCACCTGCACCTGCAAAATCTACAATGTACTGATAAACTCCAAGACCACCTAAAATGGCACCTGCAGTAACAAATATAACTAGAATTCTTGCAGAGGTTAGTTTAGTCTTATCAATTAAAATTTGACCAATAACACAAATGGCTCCACCAACAATAAAACATTTTAATATTCCTAACCAATTAATAGCTTGTAACCAATTCATAAATTTTTTCCTTTCTGCTTAAAATTATTTATTTCATATTTATTAAACACAATTGGTTTAATAATTTAAAGTTCGATACTTATAGCATGTGCGATTCCAGGAATACTTTCACCTTGTTGAGAACTTGTTGAATTCATAAGAGCACCAGTGGCAATCAAAAGTAAACGTGAAAGTTTTTTATTTCTAAGCTCATGCATCAAATATCCTGAGAATACACTTGCACAACATCCACAACCACTACCTCCAGAGTGAGTATCTTGTGAATTTTTATCAAATATTAAAACACCACAGTCATTGTAATTGTTCTTAATATTATATCCTTTATCCATAGCTAACTCTGTTAGAATTTCCTTACCAATATACCCAAGGTCACCTGTAAGTATAACATCATAATAGTTAGGACTACGACCAGTATCTTGAAAGTGTGCGAGTAAAGTTGAAAGTGCTGCAGGAGCCATAGCAGCTCCCATGTTATTAGCATCCTTTATTCCCATATCTACAATTTTTCCAGTTGTCACATGAGTAATATAGGGCCCATTTCCAGAATTACAGATAATTGTTGCACCTGCTCCTGTAACAGTCCACTGAGCAGATGGAGGGCGCTGGTTTCCTAATTCTAACGGAAATCTAAACTGTTTTTCAGCACTGCAAAAATGGCTAGATGCTGCACATAAAATATTACTAATTCCTGAATCTGCAAAAATTGCAGCAAGACTCATTCCTTCAACAAAAGTAGAACAAGCACCAAATATTCCCAAAAATGGAATATTCAATTCTCTAAGACCAAAACTTGAAGAAATACATTGATTAAGCAAATCTCCCGCAAAACAGTAGTCTATTGATCCAGAGGGAATACCAGATTTGCTTACAACAGTATTTACAGTTTCTTTAATAATTTTGCTTTCTGCTTTTTCCCAAGTTTTTTCACCCCAAAATTCATCTTCTAAACATTTATCAAAATATTGGGCAAGAGGACCTTCAGCCTCTTTAGGACCAACAATTGTTGCAGCTTCTAAAACAGTAGGGGGATTGTCAAATTTTATAGTTTGTTTTCCTAATTTTTTCATAAAACCTCCTTTTTAATATTTCAATAAATTTACTTAAAAAAATTTTATTTTAATTAAATAATAATAAAATAAATAATGCCAACAATTATAGATGTAGATATTCCAAAAACTAAAACAGGTCCGGCAACAGTAAACATTTTCCCACCAACTCCCATAACATAGCCCTCTGATTTATATTCCATGGCAGGAGAAACAATTGAGTTAGCAAAACCAGTTATAGGGACAAGTGAGCCCGCACCTGCAAATTTTCCAACTTTATTGAAAATGTTTAAGCCTGTAAGTAAAGCACTAATGCCAATCAAAATAATAGAAACAACGGTTCCAGAAAGCTGTATATCTAGACTATTATGTTTACATATATCCATAATTATTTGACCAATTGAACAAATTAATCCACCAACCCAAAAAGCATTAAAACAATTTTTTAATATGGGAGAATTTGGAGATTTTTTGTCAACATATTCTTGATAAGATTTTTGTGTGTCTAATGGTTTCATATAAACCTCCTTAAATTGATATTTGTATTTATAATTTCCACAAAATTTGAAAATATACAAAACTCATTTATAAAGTGAATAAAAATAAAGAAAACATAAAAAAAAGTAAAAAAAAGAAGGAAAAAAAAAATTTTTGACGAATAATATATCTAGTACATAGAATAAAAATAAAATTTATGTACAAAATATATTTTAAATCATTGGAAGGCGGTGCACAAAATGCAAATAACAGACGTACGTTTAAGAAAAGTAAACTCAGAAAACAGAATGAAAGCTGTAGCTTCTGTAACATTTGATAATGAATTTGTAATTCATGATATCAAAGTTATAGAAAGCCAAAATGGATTATTTATAGCTATGCCTAGCAGAAAAACTCCAAACGGAGAATTCAAAGATATAGCTCATCCAATCAATGCTGAAACTAGAGAGAAAATTCAAACAGCTATCCTAGCTGCTTATGAAGCTCCTGAAACAGAGGAATCAGCTGAATAATAAATCAGTAGCACCCACGAGAGGGTGCTATTTTTTGGTCTTAGATACTTGACAGTTTACAATAATAAATGTAAAATATAATAGGTAGAAAAATATATTAAAAATAAAAGTAAAAATTATATATTTATTCGAACATTGAAAATTAAATAGAAGAAAGAGGTGTATGATTATGGAAAATTTAATCATAGTAGCCGCTATCTTAATCTCATTAGCAATTGGACTAGTAACAGGAATAATACTAAGAAAGAAGATTGCTGAATCTAAAATTCAAGGAGCAGAAGAAGAAGCAAAAAGATTAGTTGACTTAGCCAAAATTGAGGCAGAGAATTTGAAAAGAGAAGAAATCTTTAAAGCAAAAGAGGAAATTATAAAAGATAAAGAAGAATTAGATAAGGAGATTAAAGAAAGAAGAGGCGAAATTCAAAAACAAGAATCAAGAATTATTCAAAAGGAGGAAAATTTAGAAAAACGTTCTGACAATTTTGAAAAAAAGGAAAAAGAACTAGAACGTGAATATCAAGTTTTAGAGGAAAGAAAAAAAGATGTAGAGGCAGTATATGCAGAGCAATTAGAAAAACTTCAAAAAATTGCTGGATTAAATCAAGAAGAAGCAAAACAATATTTATTATCTGAAATTGATAAGCAAATTACATCAGAAAAAGCAACATTAATAAGAGAATTAGAACAAAAAGCTAAAGAGCAAGCAAACAGAAATGCAAAAGAAATATTAGGATATGCAATTCAAAAATGTGCTGCTGACCATACATCTGAAACTACTGTATCAATAGTTTCGCTTCCAAATGATGAAATAAAAGGAAGGATAATTGGTAGAGAAGGTAGAAATATTAAAGCATTAGAAACTTTAACAGGTATTGATTTAATAATTGATGATACGCCAGAAGCTGTAGTAATTTCAGGATTTGACCCATTAAGACGAGAAGTAGCTAAAATTGCACTAGAAAAACTAATTGAAGATGGAAGAATACATCCAGCCAAAATTGAAGAAATAGTTGAAAAGGCTAAAGAAGAAGTTTCAGCAACTATCAAAGCAGAAGGAGAAAGAGCAACATTAGAAACAGGAGTTAATGGATTACACCCAGATTTAGTTAATTTACTTGGAAAATTAAAATTCAGGACAAGTTATGGACAAAATGTATTAAATCATTCAATTGAGGTATCTAATTTAGCAAGAATTATGGCTGAAGAACTGGGATTGGACGCAAAGCGTGCTAGAAGAGCAGGATTATTACATGATATTGGAAAAGCACTAGACCATGATATGGAAGGAACACATGTTGAGATTGGTGTAGATATACTAAAAAAATATAAAGAAAATCCACTTGTAATAAATGCAGTGGAAGCACATCATGGAGACGTTGAGCCACAAACCTTAGAGGCAATTCTTGTTCAAGCAGCAGATGCAATATCAGCATCAAGGCCAGGAGCAAGAAGAGAAACATTAGAAGCATACATAAAAAGGCTTCAAGAGCTTGAAGGTGTTGCTGATTCATTTGAAGGAGTTGAAAAATCTTTTGCAATTCAAGCTGGACGTGAAATTAGAGTAATAGTAAAACCAGAGAAAATTAGTGAAGACAAAATTATAATTCTAGCAAGAGACATTGCAAAGAAAATAGAAAACGAAATGGAATATCCAGGACAAATAAAAGTAAACGTAATAAGAGAAACAAGAGCCATAGAATATGCAAAATAAATAAAAAAGAAAAGATTGTAAGCGAGATTTTTATATGATTTGCCAGCAATCTGATAAAAAGTTGTGAGAAATCACAACTTTTTTCTTGTAATGAAGAAAATATTGCTTTATAATATTGAAGGAAATAAAAACTTTATAGGTTTTAATTAAAAACCTAAATTTATATTTATATAATGGCAATTTTGCCTTGGAAAGGAAATTAATAATATGAGAATATTAGCAGTTGGAGATATTGTTGGTGAAAGTGGAGTTCAGAAATTAAAAGTTACATTACCAAAATTAAAAAAAGAAGAGCAAATAGATTTTGTAATAACAAATGGAGAAAATGCAGCAGGAGGAATGGGAATAACAGAAAAAAATTATAAAGATATTTTATCTTGCGGAACTGATGTTGTAACTATGGGGAATCATACATGGGCCAAAAAGGAAATTTTTAATTTTATCAATGATACTAAAATAATAAGACCTGCAAATTATACTAAAGGAGTTCCAGGAAAAGGCTATGTGATTCTAAAATCAAAAGATAAAAATATAGCTGTTATTAATTTAATAGGAAGAGTAGATGTAAATGTTTTATCTGAAAATCCTTTTAGACTAGCAAATGAATTAGTTGAAGAGCTAAAAGAAAAATCAGACTTAATTATTATAGACTTTCATGCAGAAGCTACAGCAGAAAAAATAGCATTAGGACATTTCTTAGATGGAAAAGTTACTGCGGTTTTTGGAACTCATACACATGTTCAAACAGCAGATGCAAAAATTTTACCAAATGGGACTGGATTTATAACTGATATAGGAATGACAGGTCCAGAAAATTCTGTAATAGGTATGGATGTTTCTGCATCAATAAAAAGACTAGAGACAACTCTTCCAGAAAAATATAAATTAGCAGAGGGAAATTGTATATTTAATGGGGTAATATTTGAAATTGATGATGAAACCAACAAAGTAATAAAAGTAAGAACATTACAATGTTAAATGATTAATAAGTCGAAAAAAATTTAAAAATGCGATGAAAAAATAGAAAAATTTTCCAAAAATACTAGACAATTACTTCCAAATAATGTAAAATACACCTTGTAAAAAAGTTGCAACAAAAAATAAAATTAGGAGGCAAATGAAAAATGGAAATTCTAAAAATTTCATCAAAATCAAACCCAAACTCAGTAGCAGGAGCTATTGCAGGTATGGTAAAAGAATCACAAAGAGCAGAAATGCAAGCAATTGGAGCAGGAGCTCTAAATCAAGCAGTTAAGGCAGTAGCGATAGCAAGAGGATTTGTAGCACCAGCCGGAGTAGATTTAGTATGTATCCCAGCCTTTGCAGAAGTAGAAGTGGAAGGAGAAGATAGAACCGGAATCAAATTGATTGTAGAATCAAGAAAATAATATATTAAAAGTTGCGGGCGAGACACAAAAAAGTGTCTCGTTTTTATAATATCTTTAAACTACTTACTCAGTTTTACGGTAAAAAATTAATATTATCATAGGATATTTCGCGTTGATTTTTGTACACATATTTGATAAAATAACATCAACTTAATAAAAAGAGAGGGAAGATAAAGGTTGAAAAATAATATTTTAAAATACATATTTTTTATATTTATCATAGTAGTAATAGTACTTACGATTTATATTATTAATAATAAAAATAATAATCAACAGCAAGAAGATTCTAAAAATACATCTAACCAAGAGGAAACAAAAGTAGAGCAAGTGATAAATTTAGGAATTGCTGGATTTGATACGTTAAATCCAATTTTAAGTACTAATAAATACGTTCAAAATATATCTAAACTAATATATGAACCACTAATAAGTATAAATAGCAATTATGAATTAGAAGATTGTATAGCTTCAGAATGGGCTAAAACATCTGAAACAACATATATAATAAAATTAAAAGAAAATGTAAGGTGGTCAAATGGTGGAAATTGTACAGCAGAAGATGTTTTATATACAATCGACAGATTAAAGGAAATAAATACAAATAATATATATATTTATAATGTACAGTATATAATACAAGCAGAAATTGTGGATATGTATACAATAAAATTAACATTAAGCAAAGAAATACCATTTTTTGAATATAATTTAAATTTTCCAATAATGTGTAAAAAATATTTTGGCGAAGAAAGTTTTCAAGAATCAGAAAAAAGTAAAACACCTTTAGGAACTGGAAAATATGTGATTAGTCAAATTCAAGATTCAAAAATTATACTCACAAAAAGTGAAAATTATTGGAATAAAGAGAACAATGATTCACAAATCGAAACAATAAAAATTAATTTATATGAATCTATTGGAGAAATGTATAATGATTTCAAACTAGGAAAATTGGACTTAGTAAATACAACAAATGTAAACATTGAAAAATATATAGGAACAATTGGATATAATAAAGTAGAAGATGTGGGAAGAGAATATGATTATTTAGCTTTTAATTTAGAAAATGCAGTTTTATCAAATCCAGAAGTAAGACAAGCAATAAGTTATGCAATAGATAAAAATGCAATAATAGCCAGTGTATATAATGGAAAATACATAGCAGCAGATTTCCCACTACCTAATACTAATTGGCTATATCAGGGCAATAATGAAAATAAATATGATGCAGAAAAAGCAAAACAAATTTTACAAGATAATGGATGGGAGTATAAATACAATTATTGGCAAAAATATGTGAACTATTATACAAGAAGATTAAATTTCAGATTAGTTGTAAACTCATCAAATTCTTCAAGAGTACAAGTTGCAGAAGTGATAAAACAACAGTTAGAAGCTATAGGAATAAAAGTAACAATTGTTCAAGCAAATGACAATCAATATAATAATTACAAAACTTATAAAAATTATGATATGATTTTATGTGGGACATATATTGGAACAGCACCAGATTTAGAGAGATACTTTGCAGATGGAAATTTGGCAAATTTCAAAAACGAAGAAGCAAAAACAATAATGAATGACTTAAAAAATATAACAGACAAAGAATTATTAAAAGAAAAATATAAAAGTCTATATGATATATATACAACTGAAAACCCATATATAAGTCTATATTATAGTTATAGTATTACTGCCTATAGCAAAAATTTAGCAGGGAGTATATCTGCAAATTGGTACAATATGTTTAGTAACATAAGCAACTGGGTAAAAAAATAAAGATAAAAAATGAGCTATTTTTAAAATCAAAATATAAGTTTTAATGAATTTTTGAATAGTTTCAAAAATAGCAAGAAAAGTCGACTTTTTTATTGATTTTTTGTGCTATTTAAAGTATAATTTAATAAGAGCGACTCGCAACAGAAAGGGGGATATGTTAGTGTAAAATACTAGCATAAACTAATAATGAAAGCAATAGAAATTAGAAACAAATATTTAAATTACTTTAAGAAACATCAACATAGTATAATACCATCAGCACCATTAATACCAGAAAATGACCCATCAGTATTATTTAATACAGCAGGAATGCAACCACTAGTACCATATTTATTAGGAGAAAAACACCCACAAGGAACGCGCCTTACAGATTACCAAAAATGTGTAAGAACAAATGATATAGATGAAGTTGGAGATAATAGACATTTAACATTTTTTGAAATGCTAGGAAACTGGTCTCTAGGGGACTATTTCAAAGAAGAATCAATAAAAATGAGTTTTGAATTTCTAACAAAAGAACTACAAATACCAGTAGAAAAATTATCTGTGTCATGTTTTGCAGGAGACGAAGATTGCCAAAAAGATGAAGAAACAGCAAAATATTGGAAAGAAGTAGGTATCCCAGAAGAAAGAATATATTATTTTGGAAAAGATAATAACTGGTGGATAGCAGGAACAGAAGGACCATGTGGACCAGACACAGAAATGTTTTATGATACTGGAAAACCAAAATGCTCAGAAAATTGTGATCCATCATGTGAATGTGGTAAATATGTTGAAATCTGGAATAATGTATTTATGGAATTCTATAAGGATAATAAAGGGCAATATACAAAGCTATCACAAAAAAATGTTGATACAGGTTTAGGTTTAGAAAGAATGACAATGTTATTACAAGGAAAGGAAACTCCATTTGATACAGAGCTATTTTCAGCAGTAATGGAAAAGCTAGAAACATTGCAAAAAGTAGATAATATAAGTAGTAGAAGAATAGTGGCAGAGCATTTACGTTCAAGTATGATGATAATAGCAGATGGTGGAAGACCAAGCAATATAGATAGAGGATATGTATTAAGAAGACTAATTCGTAGAATGATAAGACACTTAAATAAACTTCAGATTTCATTAGATGAATTAGAAGGGCTAATTAAGCTAAATATAGAAATCTTAAAGGAAATGTATCCAGAACTAGAACAAAATAGAGAAACAATAAAAAATGTAATTATAGAAGAAAAAGACAAATTTGCAAAAACTTTAGAGCATGGTGAAAAAGAATTCACAAAAGAGATGAATAAGCTAAAAGCATCAGGAAAAACTAAGTTAGATGGGAAAGTAGTATTTAAATTATATGATACATTTGGGTTTCCACCAGAGATTACAGAAGAATTAGCAACCGAAAACGGAATGAAAATAGATAAAGAAGAATTTGAGAAGTCATTTAAAGAACACCAAGAAAAATCTAGAGTAGGGGCAGAACTTAAATTTAAAGGTGGACTAGCATCAACAGGAGAGATGGAAACAAAATATCATACAGCAACACATCTTTTAAATGCAGCATTAAAACAAGTTTTAGGTTCACATGTACATCAAAGAGGAAGCAATATTACAGAAGAAAGAATGAGATTTGACTTTTCACATCCAACAAAAATGACAGATGAAGAAAAGCAAAAAACAGAAGATTTAGTGAATAAGTGGATAGCAGCGGCAATTCCGGTAGAACATATGGAAATGAAAAAGGAAGATGCAATAAAACAGGGAGCTGAAGCAATGTTTATTGAAAAATATGGAGATATAGTTTCTGTATATAAAATAGGTGACAAGTCACTTGAATTATGTGGAGGCCCTCATGTATCAAATACATCAGAACTAGGACATTTCAAAATCAAAAAAGAAGAATCTAGTTCATCGGGAATTCGTAGAATAAAAGCAATATTAGAAAATTAGTATTTCTAGAGAAAGGAGATATGTAATAAATGGAAAATTGTATCTTTTGTAAAATAATAAAAGGAGAAATACCAACTAAAAAAGTATATGAAGACGAAGAAATTCTAGCATTTTATGATATAAATCCAGCCGCACCTATTCATATATTAGTAATTCCAAAAAAACATATTGATTGTATAGCACATTTAAATAAAGAAGATGAAGTACTAGTTGGAAAGATTTATGGGGTAATAAATAAAATAGCAGAAGAAAAAGGATTTAAAGAACAAGGCTTTCGCGTAATAGTAAATTCAGGAAAAGATGGTGGACAAGAAGTAATGCACTTACATTTTCATATATTAGCAGGCAGAAAGTTAGGAGAAAAAATAGTATAATTAATATACTAATTGGAGGTAATAAAAATGTTTGAGAGTAGATATAGTAATTTTTTAACAGTATTACTAGTAATAATAATAATCGCAATTATAGGATGTTTAATATTTGGAGGTTATAAAGTTTATCAACAGTTTAATTCAACAAAAGAAGCTACAGACTATGTAAATGAGTTTTTAGAAAATGTATCTAATAATAATATAGTAGAGCAAGATAATACAACATCTGGAAATGACATTTTAAATCAGGTTCAAGAAACGCCAGGAGGAAATTCTTCTTCAGGTGGAAA
Organism: uncultured Clostridia bacterium; assembly: GCA_944393315.1. GTDB lineage: Bacteria > Bacillota > Clostridia > TANB77 > CAG-508 > CAG-269. The sequence goes on along the minus strand of CALXZT010000007.1, from coordinate 15,511 downwards.
TGCTCAAACTTATAAAGGGTTTAATGTAATTGGAACAATTGAAATTCCTAAAATTAATTTATCATATCCAATACTAAATGAAGCAGGACCATTAGCAATTGAAAGATCTGTGGGAATGTTATATGGACCTGGTCCAAATCAAGTAGGCAATACCATAATTATAGGGCATAACTACAGGAATGGACAGTTTTTTGCAAACAACAAAAATTTATCTATAGGAGATAAAGTATATATAACTGATTTAAGTGGACAAAGGTTATCATATACAATATATGATAAATTTGAAACTATTACAGAAGATACAGAATTTATAACTAGAAACACAAATGGAGCACGTGAAATATCATTACAAACCTGTACAGACGATGGAAATCTTAGATTAATTATATTAGCAAAATGTGATTTAGATTCATGATAAAAAAGCGGGCTGGAAAAGAGGACCGTCCCCATTTCCAGCTCACTTTTTTGATTAGTCATATTTTATGCGAAGGAGAAAAAATAAATGGAAAAGGAAGAAGCAAAAAAGCGAATTAAAGAATTACGAAAAATAGTTGAATATCATGCAAACAAATACTACAATGAAGATAATCCAGAGATATCAGATTTTGAGTATGATATGTTGATGGTAGAACTTAGAAACTTAGAAAAACAATATCCAGAATTTATTTCATCAGATTCACTTACGCAAAAAGTTGGGGGAAAGGTAAAAGAAGGCTTTAAGAAAGTTGAACATGAAGTACCACTTCAAAGCTTGCAAGATGTTTTCAGCTTTGCTGAAGTAAGAGAATTTTTAGATCGAATTGAAAAACAAGCATTAGAAAATAATATTTCAGAAGTTAGTTATGTTGTAGAAACCAAAATAGATGGCTTATCATCTGCATTGGAATATAAAGAGGGAAAATTTGTAAGAGGAGCAACCAGAGGAAATGGACTAGTAGGTGAAGATGTAACTGAAAATTTAAAAACTATAAAAACAATTCCAAAAGAAATAAAAGATAAAATCAATATTACAGTTAGAGGCGAAGTATTTATAGCAAAAAAAGAATTCGAAAAAATGAACGAAGAACGCCAAGAAAACGAGGAGGAGCTATTTGCAAATGCTAGAAATGCAGCAGCAGGATCATTAAGACAATTAGACAGTAATATAACAAGACAAAGACCATTAGACATATATATTTTTAATGTCCAGAAAATAGAGGGAAAAGATTTTAATTCACACTATGAAGAGCTAGAATATCTAGTAAAACAAGGCTTTAATGTAAACCCAGTTAGGATATATTGCAAAACACAAGAGGAAGTAATTAAAGCAATAGAAAAAATAGGAGAAGATAGAGAAAAATTAACATTTGGAATAGATGGAGCTGTTGTAAAAGTGGACAATTTAGCTTTTAGAGAAATTTTAGGAACAACTTCCAAAGTTCCAAGGTGGGCAGTAGCTTACAAATATCCACCAGAACAAAAGGAAACAATTTTGAAAGATATAATATGCCAAGTTGGAAGAACAGGTGTAATTACTCCAATGGCAATTTTAGAGCCAGTTGTAGTTGCAGGTTCAAAAATATCAAAAACTACACTTCACAATGAAGATTTTATAAAAGAAAAAGATTTAAGAATAGGAGACACTGTAGTCTTACAAAAAGCAGGAGATGTAATCCCAGAAATTGTATCTTGTAAAAAAGAAAAAAGAACAGGAAAAGAAAAAATTTTTTACATGCCCAAAATATGCCCAGTATGTGGAGCAAAAGCCGTAAGAGAAGGAGGAGAAGCAGCAACTAGATGTACAGGAATAGAATGTCCAGCAAAACTATTTAGAAACCTAGTACACTTTGTATCTAGAGAGGCAATGAATATAGACGGACTTGGAGAAAATATAATATCACAATTACAAGAAAAAAAATTAATTTCAAATATTGCAGATATATATGATTTAACATTTGAACAAATTGCCTCATTAAAAAAGAATGGAACTAAATTTGCACAAAACCTAATAAACAGTATAAATAAAAGTAAACAAAATGAATTATATAGATTGATAACAGCTTTAGGGATAAGGCATGTAGGAACTAAAGCAGCTAAAGTATTAGCACGAAAATATAGAACAATAGATAATCTTGCAAATGCCTCATTTGAAAGCTTAAGTGAGACAAGTGATATAGGAGAAGTAGTAGCAAATAGCATAATAGATTTTTTTGCTCAAGAGCAAACTAAAGACCTAATCCAAAGACTAGTAAAAGCAGGGGTAAATATAAAACAAGAAGAAAATGATCAGGAAATTGATCAGAGATTTGCAGGAAAAACTTTTGTACTAACAGGAACACTAGAACACTTTACACGTGAAGAAGCGGGAAATATAATTGAAAAATTTGGAGGAAAAGTATCAGGTTCTGTGTCAAAAAAGACGAGCTTTGTTTTAGCAGGCGAAGAAGCTGGAAGCAAATTAACAAAAGCTAATGAATTAGGAATCCAAGTACTTTCAGAACAAGAATTTATGGAACTTATAAAATAAAAAATAATTTCAATTTTGAGATAGTTTTAAATAAATTAAAACTTAAAATATACAAAATGAAAGGAAAAAATATGGAGAACTATACTTTTGAAAAGATGTGGGTTGACTTGCAAAATGGATACCAAATATATTACACATATGTGCGAAATAGATATGTATTATTTAAAACAGCAAAGAACTGTTATACACAAAAATTATTATCAGATGATAGTAAAAATCCACAACCTAAAATGTCAGTATTAACTTTAAAAAGAGTTAAAGAAATGTTTCCAGACATGGAAGATATAGAATATAAGATAATAAATTAATTAGAATATATACCTTTAAACAATAAAGGAAGTTTACTACCTATGAAAATATCAGTCACAGAAAGATTTAAAAAAGAAAAAGACGATGACTCTAGGGAAAAATACATATTGAAAAACAAACATCTTTGATATATAATAGCACATGAAAGAGGAGGTATAAAATATAAAAATGGCTGTACTAATGGATGGAAAACAATTAGCAAAAAAAATAAGATATAATTTAAGAACAGAATGTGATGAACTAAAGAAAAAAGGAATAAAACCAAAACTTGCAGTAATAATGGTAGGAAATGACAACGCTTCAAAAATATATGTAAAAAATAAAAGTAAGGCTTGCCAAGAAGTTGGAATCGAATTTGAAGAATTTTTATTAGATGAAGATACCACTCAAGAAAAGCTAGAAAATCTAATCGAAAAATTAAATCAAAATGAAGATGTACATGGAATATTATTGCAAAGTCCAATTCCGAAAAAGTTAGATATAAATAGAGCCTTCGAGAAAATATCTCCAAGCAAAGATGTAGATGGATTTAACCCAGTTAATGTGGGAAAATTAGCATTAAATAAAGACACATTTATATCATGTACACCATATGGAATCATGAAAATGTTTGAAGAATACAATATAGACTTAGCTGGAAAACATGCTGTAATAGTAGGAAGAAGCAATATAGTAGGAAAACCACTAATACAATGTATTTTAAACAAAAATGCAACAGTAACAATATGTCATTCAAAAACTAAAAATTTATCAAAACATACTATAGAGGCAGATGTTCTAGTATCTGCCATAGGAAAGCCAAACTTTATAACTGCTGATATGGTAAAAGATAATTCAATAGTTATAGATGTTGGAATAAATCGAACAGAAGATGGAAAAATAGTAGGAGACGTGGACTTTGAAAATGTAGAAAAAAAGACAAGTTACATAACACCAGTGCCAGGAGGAGTTGGACCTATGACAATTGCAATGTTAATAAATAATGTAATAAAGGCAGCAAAAACAAGTAAAAATCTAAATGAATAAAACATAAAACACTATATAAGAAAGGAGAAACCAATATAAAAGAAAACCAAAAAAAATATTGGGTATGGTTATCTTTAATAAGAGAATTGGGGGCAAAACGAAAAAACAATTTATTACAATATTTTAAAACAATAGAAAACTTATATAATTCAAAAGAAGAAGAACTAATAAGAGTTAAAGGAATAGAAACAAAATATGCGAAAATAATCTCAAATTCAAAACAAACTCATAATATTGACAAACACCTAGAATATATGGTAAAAAACAATATAGAGATTATTTCCATACAAGACAAAAAATATCCAAAATTGTTAAAAAACATATATGATCCTCCAGTAAGTTTATATGTAAGAGGAAATACAGATATTCTAAATAATTATTGTATAGCAATAATTGGTTGTAGACAATGTACACAATATGGAAAGAATGTCGCACAAGAATTAGCATATAATATATCAAAACAAAAAATTAATGTAGTAAGTGGATTAGCAAAAGGAATTGATGGAATTGCTCATAAAGGAGCTATTATTGCAGGAGGAAAAACAATAGCAGTATTAGGAAATGGAATAGATACAATTTATCCAGCAGAAAACATCCCATTAGCTAAAGAAATATTAAAAACAGGTGGGGCAATAATTTCAGAATATCCTTTAGGAGAAAAACCACAAAAGCAAAATTTTCCTGAAAGAAACAGAATAGTAAGTGGATTAGCAAAAGGAATAATTGTTGTAGAAGCAAAAGAAAAAAGTGGTACACTAATTACAGTTGACTTTGCACTAGAACAAGGAAGAGATGTATTTGTTGTTCCAGGAAATATAAATTCAGAAAATTCAGTTGGAACAAATGAATTAATAAAACAAGGAGCCAAATTAATCACAAGTTATAAAGACGTAATACAATAATATAGAAGATACATAAAAGTTTAAACAATAAAAGAAAGGGAAAAGAAAATGAACTATTATTTAGATTTTGACTACACTTTATTTGATACACATGCATTTAGAGAAGAATTATACAAGATATTAGAACAAAATGGTCTGGATAAAACATATTTAGCATTAACACCTGAACAGAAAAATAATGAACAAAAGTTATTAAATATAAGAGAATTGTTTACAAACTTAAGTATATCAAAAAATATACCAATAGAAAGTTTCTTAGTACCTTTAGATGAACTATATAGCAGATGTGAAGAATTTGTATATGACGATACAGTTGAGTTCTTAAAATATTTAAAATCTAAAAATCATAAACTATTTATTTTAACATGGGGAGAAAAGGAATTTCAAAAAGAAAAAATAAAAGCTTCCAAATTATATGACTTTTTTGATGAAATCATATATGCTGAACAGCTAAAATATACATTAAGTATAGATTATACAAACGGAATATTCATAGATGACAGTATTAGAGATTTAGAGGGACTTTATAATCAAAAGGCTAAACAAGTATATAGAATAAAAAGGAAAAATGGAAAGAATTCGAAAAAAGAATTAAATATAAAAGAAATTTTAGAATTTAATTCTCTAAAAGAATTACAAGAGCATTTAGAAAAACATACATAATATGAAGGTAAAAAATACAGCTAAAAAACATAAAAGGGATGGATATCAAAACAGAAAGGAATTGAGTTTATGGAAAAGAAAAAAGTTGTAATATTAGGGGGAGGAACAGGTTCATCAAGAATACTGATGTGTCTAAAAGACTTACCATTAGATATAACAGCAGTAATAACTGTATCAGATAATGGACGTAGTACAGGAATATTAAGAAAAGAATTTACTGTTCCAGCAATGGGAGACATAAGAAAAGTGTTAAGTAATTTATCAACATTACCAGATGAAGTAAAAGAGATAATGGAATATAGACTATCTACATATAGTGATTTAAACAATCACTCAATTGGAAACTTAATATTAACAGCATATTTAAAAACAACAGGAAGTATGCAAACAAGTATTCAAAGGCTAAGTGAACTATTACAAGTAAAACATACAGTATTACCATTATCAGAAGATAATTTAACTTTAATGGGAAAAGCAACAGATGGAGAAATTATTGAAGGAGAAGAAGAAATAACAAAATCAGGCAAAAAATATGAAAAAATCTTTTATAAAGAGGAACCACATGTATTGCCAAAAGTAGTTGAAAAAATTAAAGATGCTGATTTGGTAATAATTAGTATAGGAAGCCTATATACCAGTATATTGCCACACTTAATATGTAAAGACATAGTAAAAGCACTAAATGAAACAAAAGCCAAAGTAATGTATGTATGTAATGCAATGACGCAACCAGGTGAAACAGATGGATTTGGAGTAAGTGATCATGTGGAAACATTAGAAAAATATATAGGAAAAGATACGATAGATGTAGTTGTTGCAAGTAATACAGTAATAGATGAAGAAATGTTAAAAAAATACGAAACAGAAGAACAAAAAGACCAAGTAAGAATAGATAAAGAAAATATGGAAGGAAAAAAATATGAGCTAATTGAAGCAGATTTATTAACAACTGAAGAAGGCAAAATTACTCATAATAGTTTAAAACTAAGCTCAGTAATATTTTCATATTTGATGAGATAATAAATAAGTTAATAGAAAAAAAGATACTGGCAAAAATGCTAGTATTTTTTTGTTTTAAACTTTATTTTGCAAAATGTATATGATATAATAGCCTTGGCAAAAGGAGAAAAACAAAAATTAAAAATTAGAAAGGAGGAAAATTTAGACATAAGATAAGAAAAAATAATAAATATAGGCTAACACAAAGCCAATAGGAGGTATAAAATGAATAAAGTAGATGTTGTTTTAGGAAGTTTTTTTGGAGATGAAGGAAAGGGAAAAATAATAGATTATTTATCACAAAAAGCAGATATATCAATTAGATGCACAGGTGGAAACAATGCAGGACATTCAATAGAGCTAAATGGAAAAAAATTTGCATTTCATCTAATTCCATCTGGAGTATTAAACAAGGGAAACTTAGCTATCATAGGAAATGGAGTTGTGGTAGACCCAAAAGTATTAATAGAAGAAATAAAAAATCTTAAAGAAAATGGTTATAGTGTAGATAACTTAAGAATAAGTGACAAGGCACATGTTATATTTCCATACCATATAGAAATGGATAGATTACAAGAGGAACTAAGAGGAGCACAAAAGATAGGAACTACATGTAGAGGAATAGGACCAGTATACTGTGATAAATACGAAAGATCAGGAATACGAATGGGAGATTTAGTAAACAAGAGATTTGAAACTCAATTAAGGCAAAACATTGAAAAGAAAAACAAAATTTTTGAAAGTTATGGACACAAAACAGTAGATGCTGATGAAATAATGAAAGAATACAATAATTATGCGGATATCTTAAAGCCATATGTAATAGATACAGTTAGCTTATTACACCAAGCATTAGAACAAGATAAAAAAATACTTTGTGAAGGAGCACAGGCAACATTATTAGATATAGACTTTGGAAATTACCCATTTGTAACTTCATCCAACCCAACAATTGGTGGAATTTGTACAGGAACAGGAATTGGCGCAAGATATATAGGAGAAGTATATGGAGTACTAAAAGCATATTCATCAAAAGTAGGAGAAGGTCCATATATAACAGAACAAGATAATGAAATTGGAGATAAAATAAGAGAATTAGGACATGAATATGGAACAACAACAAAAAGACCTCGTAGATGTGGATGGCTGGACTTAGTGGCTTTGAAATATGCAGTAATGTTAAATGGAATTACTGGTTTAGCGATAAACCATGTAGATACAATAGGAAAACTTGATGAAATAAAGCTTTGTGTAGGGTATAAAATAGATGGAGAAATAACTATGCAATACTCAACTGATTTAGAACGAATTGCAAAATGTGAACCCATATATGAAACTTTTAAAGGAAATTTTGGTGATATAAGTAATATAAAAAGAAGAGAAGATTTGCCACAAAATGCAAAAAAATATTTAGATAGAATCGAAGAAATAGTTAAAGTCCCAATAAAGTTTATAGGAACAGGAGCAGGAAGAAACTCAATGATAGTTTGTTAAAAAAGAAAAAAAGTAAAAAAAGATTTATAAGCAAATGTAAAAAAGGAGAACATGTAATGTTAGATTATATATGTAATATTTCGCCAATAGATGGTAGATATAGAAAGCAAACAGAAGATGTAAGAAGGTATTTTAGTGAATACCACTTAATTAAAAACAGAGTTATTGTTGAAATAAAATGGTTACAAACATTATTAAAAATAGATGAATTAAATCAAAAAGTTGATTCAGAAATTAATAGATTATTAGACGAAATTATAGAAAAATTTAACATTAGTGAAGCAAATAGAGTTAAACAAATTGAAGAAACAACAAAACATGATGTTAAGGCAGTAGAATATTATCTAGATGAAAAACTAAAAGAAAAAGGAATAGATAGATATAATCACTTAATACATTTTGCTTGTACATCAGAGGATATAAATAATTTAGCATACGGAATTATGGAAAAAGAATTAATAGAGAAAGTATATATTCCAAATGTAGCTAAACTTATAAAAATTTTAATTCAAAAAGCAGAAGAATATGCTAATATTCCAATGCTTTCACATACACATGGGCAAAATGCAACCCCCACTACAGTAGGAAAAGAACTTGCCATATTTGCATACAGATTACATAAGGTCCTAAACAAAGTAAAAGAAGATAGGATTTCGGGAAAATTCAATGGAACAGTAGGAAATTTCAATGCACATCTAATTGCATATCCCAATATCGATTGGATACAAGTAAGTAAAGAATTTGTAGAGAGTTTCGGACTAGAATTTAATTTGTTCACAACTCAAATAGAATCACATGACAATATTTCAATTTTATTTTCTCAGATTGAGCTATTAAACAATGTAATTTTAGATTTAGACAATGATATGTGGATGTATATTAGCAGAAATTATTTTTTACAACAAAATGTTAAGGGTGAAGTTGGATCATCTGTAATGCCACACAAGATAAATCCAATAAATTTTGAAAATTCTATGGCTAATATAAAAATGTCAAATGCATTGCTCACAAGTTTAACTCAAAACTTACAAATATCAAAAATGCAAAGAGATTTAAGTGATTCCTCAATGCTTAGAAATATAGGAACAGCAATAGCATATGCAATTATCGCAATTAAGCAGACTATAAAAGGAATGGAAAGAGTAATGCCTAATAAGCAATTTCTCAAAGAAGAACTTCAAAACACTCCAGAAATACTAGCAGAAGCACTGCAAACAGTATTAAGAAAAAATGGATATCAAAACGCTTATGAAATTTTGAAAGAAATGACAAGAGGAAAACATATTTCTTTAAAGGAAATAAGAGAATTTATAAATAATTTAGAGATAAATCCAGAAGATAAAAACAAATTATTACATTTGGAGCCATATACTTATATTGGATTAGCACCAGAACTTGTAAAAATATTAAATAAAAAAATAAATTTAGGAGAAGATTCATGAAGGAAGAGTTAATAATAGCTTCTGCAAACAAAGGAAAAATACTAGAAGCACAGCAAATATTAAATGATTATAACATAATACCAATGAAAGACTATGATATACAAATAGAAGTTGAAGAAGACAAAGATACATTTGAGGAAAACGCAATAAAAAAAGCTGAAACAATAGCACAAATTCTTGAAGGAAGAAAGTGTATAGCAGATGATTCTGGAATAGAAATTGAGTATCTAAACGGATTCCCCGGCGTAGAAACCAAAAGATGGTTAAAAGGAACCGACAGGGAAAGAAATTTGGAAATTTTAAAAAAGCTAGAAGGTATTCCGAAAGAAAAAAGAAATATAAAATTTGTCACAGCTATAGCAGTCTCAGATGGGAAGCATACAATTTCAGCAGTTGCCAGCATTCAAGGAAAAGTAGCAGAAAGGATGAGAGGAGAAAAAGGTTTTGGGTTTGATGAAATTTTTGAATTAGAAAATGGCAAGACTCTTGCCGAGCTTTCCACAGAAGAAAAAAACAAAATTAGTGCAAGAAGAAAAGCTTTAGAAAAATTGAAGGAAATATTGAAAAAATGAATAAGTAGGAATGATAAATTATAATGTCAATCGTTCTATTATACCCTCACTAAGAATACAATTAAACAAAAAGTATTCGGTCTGGGGGTTTCTTTATGAGAAAAAATTCATACAATTTACATATTACAAGTAAGCAAACGATAGAAGAAAGAGCAACAGAACTCGCTCAATACATAATTGATACAAAAGATACTGTAAGAGGAGCTGCTAAAAAATTCGGAATAAGCAAAAGCACGGTACACACCGAAGTAACATTCCAGAACGGTAGAAATAAATCACCTATAATTCCAGAAAGTATTGAAATTAAAGGAGTTTTCTTAAGTACAAAAAATCCCGTTGTGAAGTTGGGATTTATAATAAGATAAAAACATTTAGGTAATTACATCTAAGTGTTTTTTTATTGTATAGGAAACAATATGAAAATTTTAAGTTTCGCAATTCAAAGTGAAAATAAATATGATTTTCTTTTAAAAAGAAAAATCGACTTTTATCTTGACCTTATATGTTTTTTTCCGTATACAACAAGGTTAGGCTTTCTTATAAAGACATTTAATGGCAAAAAACATAGAAATTAAATACAAAAAGTGGCAAAAAACATATTGAAAACTATGCAAAAAGTGGTAAAAATATTGACTATATATTTATTTTGTGATAATAATATAATTAACGGAGGAGAGAAAAATGGTTAGATTATTTGAAAAAAAATTATTAGATTGGAAAGAATCAGGAATGAAAAAGCCATTAATGGTAATTCGGAGTACGACAGATTGGAAAAACATATACAATTGATAAATTTGGAAGAGAAAATTTTGAAGAATATTTATATTTTAATTTAGAAAAAAACGAAGAAGTAAGAAATATTTTTGAAAAAACCATTGATGAAGGAAAAATATTAGAAGAACTTGAATTATATATTGGAAAAAAGATAGACTTAGAAAAAACATTATTATTTTTTGATGAAGTACAAGTAAGTGAAAATTTTATTGTATCACTTAAATATTTTAATGAATCAGAAAAACCATATAAAATTATATGTGCTGGTAGTTTATTACGGAGTAAAGATAAATAGATTTAATAGTTCATTTCCAGTTGGAAAAATAAGAATGGAATATATGTATCCAATGAACTTTGAAGAATTTTTAATGGCAACAGGAAAAGAAATGTTATTAAATAAGATTAAAGAATGCTATTCAAAGATGGAAGCAATGCCATCATTTGCTCATGAACAAGCATTAACTTTATATAAGCAATATTTATGTGTTGGAGGAATGCCAGAATCAGTAAAGAATTTTATAGAAAACGACTTAGATATATTAAAATATGATTCTAATATTATTTCTAATATTATTGAAATGTATATTGCTGATATGAAAAAATATGTAAAAGGTAATATTGAATCTGTAAAAATTGAAAAAGTATATAAAAATATACCAAGCCAATTAGCAAAAGATAAAAAAGTATTTAGATATAATTTAATAGATGATGATGGCAGAAAAAGAAAATATGAAACACCTATTGAATGGTTAGTTTCAGCAGGAATGGTTTTAGCAAGTTATAAAATAAAAAAGCCTGAAATACCATTAAAGGTTTATACAGATGAAGATATGTTTAAATTATATTTAAGTGATGTAGGCTTATTAACTTCAATTTCTGAAATAAAATATCCAGATATAATGTTGGAAAGATTTTTTGAATTTAAAGGAGCAATTACTGAAAATTATATAGCACAAGAGCTTGCATCTAAAGACACATCACTATACTATTGGACATATGGAAGAAATGCAGAAGTAGATTTTATAATTTATAATGAAGATGGAATAATACCAGTAGAAGTAAAAAGTGGAAATAGTGTAAAATCTACTAGCTTAAATTTATATATTAGAGAACACAAACCTAAATATTCAATTAGAATTTCAAGCAAAAATTTCGGATTTGAAAATAATATAAAATCTGTACCATTATATGCAACATTTTTAATTTAAGTAATAAAAAATACTACAAATGATGTAATAGAATAAAAAAGTAATAAAGGAGCCAAAAAATATGATAATCGATGTAATAGATTTAGAATTAGAAACACTTAATTTTACTAGAAGATATGATCCAGCAAGATATAGAAGAGGAACAATTATTTATAATGATGGTTTAGTAGAAATTGAAAGTGTTGACAAAAAAGATGAAAGAAATTATTCAGTAAAAGCATCTGTTGAAGGAAATTTGGACACATATAGAACAACCTTAGAAATAAAAGGAAATACAATTATAGAAAGTACATGTACATGTGAAGACTATTATGGTGGAAATCTATGCAAGCACATAATAGCAACTTCAATGGAAGTAATAGAACCACATTATGCTAGTACAAAAGAAGGAAAAAGAAGATATGAAGAAAGAAAAAGAGAAGAAGAGAGAAAAAGATTAGAAAAAATTAAAAAAAGACAAGAGGAAGAAAGGAAAAAACGTGAGTATGAAAGAAAATATTATAGTGGATTAAGAACAATAGAAATATATAAACGAAATACAAGACAAATGGGAGCAAATACACTTGATTTAGCTGAACTATATGAAACAACAAATGAAATGAAAAAGAAAAAGGCAGGAGAACTTGCAACTTCTATGAAATTAGAATATAACGTAGAATTAGATAATACAGAAACCTTAAGATTATCTTTTAAAATAGGTCAAACAAGAATGTATGTGCTAAATAATATTGGTGAATTTTATGAAGCATATAAAAATGAATCTGAATTATGTTATGGCAAACAATTAAGATTTATTCCTAAAAGAGAAAATTTTGTAGATGAATCTAAAGAAATATTTGATTATATTATTAAGAATGCTCAAATGATGGAATATAGGGAAAAATATAGTACTTATACAATGTTAAGTTCGCTAAATAAAGTGATTTATATAACAGGAGATAATATAGATGAATTCTTTGCTATAACTAAAAATAAAGATATAGTGTTAAATTTATATTATGGCAATGAAAAATATGAATTTACAAATCAAAAATTAGATATATCATGTATTTTGACAAAAGAAAAAGTAAAGGTACCTATATATGATTATTGGTCTTATGAAAGTGAATATATTGAAGAAAGCGAAGAATATGTATTAAAATTAAATATTGAGGGGTACTTAACTTTATTCTCAAATACAAAGATGTATATATTTTATCAAAATAAAATATATACAATAGATATAGATAAAGATCTTGTGAAAATACTTGAAATGTTTGAAAAGCAAGACAAGATATTAATACCTGAAGACAAATTAGATGAATTTAAAAATGTGGTTTTACCACAAATTAAATTTTTAAAAATAGAAAATTTGCCAGAGAACATAGCTAAAGAAGCACTTATTGTTAATAAACTAGCATCAAAAATCTTATTAGATGTAGATGACAATGGGAATATTATGCTAGAACTAAAATTTTGTTATATGGATTATGAATTTAATATATTAGAAAATGGATATAAAACATATGTTAAACAAAATAATATAATCAGAGATATACCAGCTGAAACAGAAGTAATTAAAAGAATATTTGTGGATGGATTTGAACTTGTTTTTGGAAGAAAACAATTTATTATGAAAAATACAGATTATATGTATGAATTTTTATTACATAAAATTCAAAGTTATATGAATGATTTTGAAGTTTTAGCAACAGACAAATTCAAAAATAAACAAATAAGACAACCTAAAATTTCAAATATTGGAATAAGAATAGATAATGGATTATTAGAATTAGATATATCAAAAATAAATATAGATATTAGCGAAATAAAAGATATATTAAAAAACTATAATATAAAGAAAAAGTACCATAAATTAAAAACTGGAGATTTTTTAGATTTAACAAATAGTTCTGACTTGAATTTGTTAGACGAAATTGGAACAACATTAGATATTGATTATAGCAAAGTTGAAAATGGAATTGTGAATCTTCCGCTCAATAGAGGCTTTTATTTAGAAAAGTTAATGAATTCAAATAAGGAAATAAATGTAGCTAAAAATGAAAAATTCATAGAACTGATAGATAATATTGGAAATACGGAAATTTCTGATGACATAAAAATAGATGAAGATTTTGAGGAAAAATTAAGAGACTACCAAAAAGTAGGATATAAATGGTTAAAAACATTGAAAAAATATAATTTTGGTGGAATCTTAGCAGATGATATGGGACTTGGAAAAACATTGCAAATTATAGCTGTGTTAAGGTCAGAACCAAAGGCTAAAAACAAAACTACATCAATTGTAGTTTGTCCAAGTACTTTAGTACTTAATTGGAAAGCAGAAGTTGAAAAATGGTGTAAATCTATGAAGATACTTATTATTAAAGGAAATGCAGAAGAGAGAAAAGAAAAATTAAATGATTATCAGAATTATGATTTAGTTATAACATCTTATGACTTATTAAAAAGAGATATTGAAAATTACGAGGATAAAAATTTTAAATATATAATTGCTGATGAAGCACAATATATAAAAAATTCAACAACACAAAATGCAACATCCTTAAAAAGTCTAAGAGGTGAAACAAAATTTGCTTTAACAGGAACACCAATAGAAAATTCAATAGCAGAACTATGGTCTATTTTTGACTTTATAATGCCAGGCTATTTATATAACTATAATAAGTTTAAGAAAAAGTTTGAAGAGCCAATATTAAAATATGAAAATAAAGAAGCTTTGATAAGATTGAAAAAATTGATTAGCCCATTTATTTTAAGAAGAGTAAAAAAAGATGTTTTAACAGAATTACCTGAAAAAAATATAACAGTAATGAAAAATGAAATGGAAGAAGAACAAGAAAAAATATATTTATCATATTTAGCTCAAACTAAAAAAGAAGTTGTAGAAGAATTAAATGGAAACAGTTTCGAAAAGAGTAAATTTAAGATTCTTATGTTACTTACAAGATTAAGACAAATTTGCTGTCACCCAAGCTTATTTATTGAGAATTACAATGGAAACAGTGGAAAATTAAAACAATGCTTAAATTTAGTAACAGATGCAATAGAGTCAGGTCATAAAATATTACTATTTTCTAGTTATACATCTATGTTTGAATTAATAGAAAAAGAATTCAAAAAACTTAATATTCAATATTTTAAATTAGTTGGAGATACACCAGTTAGTAAAAGAATTGAAATGGTTGATGAGTTTAACAATAATGAATCAGTAAAAGTATTTTTAATTTCTTTAAAAGCAGGCGGAACAGGTCTTAATTTAACATCAGCAGATGTTGTAATACATTATGATCCATGGTGGAATGTATCAAGTGAAAATCAGGCAACAGATAGAGCTTATAGAATCGGACAAAAAAATAGTGTTCAAGTTTATAAGCTAATTACAAATAATTCTATTGAAGAAAAAATAAATAAAATGCAAGAGAGAAAAGAAAAGCTTTCAAAAGATGTGCTTTCAACAGAAGAAACCTTTATAAATAAAATGTCTAAAGAAGATATCTTGGATTTATTTGAATAGAGATTAGTTACAAACAGTTAGCACAGTACACACCGAAGTAACATTCCAGAACGGTAAAAATAAATCACCTATAATCCCAGAAAGTATTGAAATTAAAAA